>CBDUTM010000358.1:0-2599 GCA_965369985.1 uncultured bacterium
TACTAGATTATAATCCAAAGTGGATTTTGTTTTTGAGATACCGATTTTTTGCAGTAACAGGAACAGTGATATTTTTTGTTTTTAATTGTTTAAGGAGGATAACAGTAAGATGACAGAATCTCCCAAAAGAAAACTTGCCGCGATAATGTTCACCGACATGGTCGGTTACACGGCTATGATGGAAAGGGACGAGCCGAAAGCAAGGGAAACAATTGAGCGGCACCGAAAAATTATGAAACCTTTGGTAGAGAAGCATGGCGGTGAGGTTCTTCAATTCGTCGGAGACGGAACATTCTGTACTTTTGAGAGCGCAATAGAAGCGGTGAACTGCTCGATCGAGATTCAACGGGAGTTCAATAAAGATGAAGAAATAAGTATTCGTATCGGGATTCATATCGGAGATGTAGTCGCTGACGGTGAGGAAGTATACGGTGACGGTGTGAACGTAGCCGCGCGGCTTGAGCCGCTTGCCGCAGAGGGCGGAATCTGCTTATCGGGAGAGGTATCAAACAATCTAAAAAACCAGCCGGGAATTGAGACAGTTTATCTCGGGAGGAAAAAGCTTAAAAACGTAGAACATCCTGTTGAAGTTTATGCGCTATCCGGCGAGGGACTTGTTGTTCCCGACGTATCGAAAGAAGAGCCCGTGGAAGATTCTAAGCCCATATCCGTATCGCCTTCGGAAGCTGATAAACCTAACGGCAAAAGAAGAATAATATCGGCTGCGGCGCTGTTCTTAGCGGTAATTTCTGTTTTTCTAATCATCAAATTTATCGGAGGCGGTGAAGGAGTTCAGGAGGTGACCGCTGATGAGAATTCGCTGGCGGTGCTGTTCATTGAAAATATAAACGATCCGGAAGATTCCGAACAGGAGGCAGAGATGTTGAAAGAGCTACTGATAACTGATCTGTCACAATCCAAAATATTGCAGGTTATCAGTAGTCAAAGGTTATTCGACCTGGCCAAACAAAATAGGGGAAACGGCGGGGGAATTATAGATAAGGATAACGCAAGCGAAATTGCGCGGAAAGCGGGAGCGCAGTGGATGCTTGTGGGGAAATTAGCGCGGCTTGGATCGCGAAATGTCCTAACCACTCAGATAGCCAACGTGCGAAGCGGAAAAATATTGAACGCTCAGCGGGCGGACGGCAATGATTTTTTTGCAATGGTTGATAAAATATCTTTGGAGGTTCGTCAGCATTTAGGAGTGGAAGTAGAGGGAGAAACTGATCTGCCTGTGGCTGTGGCTACCACCGAGTCGAGCGAAGCGTATCAATATTACACTCAGGGAATAACGTTTCTCAATAAATCTGAATTTAGAAAAGCGGTGAAAAAATTTGAGAGATCTTTGGAACTGGATCCTGAATTTACCCAGGCTTTATTTAAATTGGCGATCTCTTACTGGTGGGCTGATGTAGGTGGTGATGAGAGGGCTAAAGGTTCTCTGCAACGTTTACTTGATTTAAAAGAAAAGTTATCTGAAAAGGAAGAGCTGTTAGCCGAGGCGTTTTTAGCTATTGTGTCAGCTAAATTTGTGGAATCAATAGAGCTATTTAAAAACTTAAAATAGCTCTTTCCCAAGGAAAAGGAAATTTATTACGGACTTGGAGAAGCATATTTTCACTCATCCGGAAATAACGTCAAGGCGCTTGATGCATTCGAAAAAGTTCTTGAATTTGATCCTACCTTCAATTTGGTTTACGGACATATATTTAATATCTATTCCGAACAGGAACTTTTTGAAAGGGGTATTGAAACTGTGAACAGGATCATAGAACTGAGTCCGGATAATCTGGAAAATTATAGGTCACTCGGGAATCTGTATCGCGATCAGGGAGATTATGACAATGCAATGGAAAATTATCAGATCGCCATGCGGCTCGATCCTGATGAACACAGGACATATCGATCTATTGCCGGGATATACCGCAGACAGGGTAATTTCGAAGCTGCTCTGGCTAAAATTGATGAAATGACTGAACTTGATCTGCCTTCCGGGCATAAAACGGAGCCGATACTGGAGAAGGTGGACATTTATCTGCGGAAGGGCGAAAGCCGAAAAGCAATAATGCTATTGAATGATGCTCTTGCAAATTTGGATTCTACAGAGTTTGCCAGCGAGGAGAGTATAAATTTTTTATTATTTAATGGATACTTCTCAGTTGGAGAATATGAGGATGCCAATAATGCATTAATGAGAATATTGGAAAAAGATTTAGATCCCCTTTTCACTATGGTAGCTCGATATTTAGAAGGACAAATTTACATAGAAACTAAGGATATTTCAAAACTTGACAATCTGATAAAAGTTCTAAAAGAATATACCGAAGAAAACACTTCGGCTCTAGCGTGGACTAAATTCGCGCATAACGCATTACTGTTTCACCGAAATATCCTTACCGAAGAATATAATGCAGCCCTGCTCGAATATTCCGGTCTGAGCAGAAATGTTCAATGGCGCGATAGATTGCTGTATGACAAAGCTTTGATACATTCCTATCAAGGCGATTTTGATAAAGCTATTGAAGCAGTCCGATCATTGGAGCGACCTAATGTGAATACAATTTTGGGCCCCTTGCTTGAATCAGATATAACATAT
>CBDUTM010000359.1:0-2597 GCA_965369985.1 uncultured bacterium
GGTCGGACTAGCAACTATGCCTGTTCCTTCCAATTCGATGGTATATGTATCTGGGTTAGGATCAGTCGCGGTCCATAATAGGCTCTGCCCTGTGTAGCCGTATTCGACAGAAAAATTGATAGGTGAATCGGTAATTACAGGATTCCACTTATCAATTATTTCTGCTACTTGAATGATAGCCAAGCCAGAGCTCCCAACAGCCACATAGGCGTAATTTCCGCTCACGTAAACACCATTGGCATCTTCAGTCGTGGCTTCGTAGAAGAGCGTTCCCGGGGTGGTCGGGTCGGAAATGTCGATGACAGCCAAGCCGGAGCCTGCATCAGCTACATAGGCGTAATCTCCACTCACGTAAATATCATATGCATATCCGGTCGTGTCTTCGTAAAAGGGCGTTCCGGGATTGGTTGGGTTGGATATATCAATGACCGCCAAGCCCGAGATCTCATCCGCAATATAGGCGTAATCTCCACTTATGTAAATATCGTAAGCATATCCAGTCGTGTCCTCGGTGGAGATCGGGAAACCAGCGCCGTAAGGGTCAGAAACATCAAATATAGACAAGCCCGAGTCATAACTAGCCGCGTAGGCATGATCTCCGCTCACATAAATGCCACGTGCACCAAACATTTGGATGTCAGCGAGACTCGGGTTGGCCGGGTTGGAAATATCGATGACCCACAAGCCAAGGATATCCGAATTCGCTACATAGGCATAATCTCCGCTCACGTAAACGCCCTCGGCACTAATTGTACTTTCGTAAGCGGGCGGTCCTGGATTTGTCGGGTCGGAAATGTCAATGACCGCTAAACCCGAGTATCCATCAGCCACGTAGGCATAATCTCCGCTCACGTAAACATCATATGCAGTTCCGGTCGTATCTTCATAGAAGGTTGGTCCTGGGTTGGTCGGGTCGGAAATGTCAATGACCGCCAAGCCATAGCTTCCATCAGCCACGTAGGCATAATCTCCGCTCACGTAAACGGCATATGCAGTACCGTCCGTATCTTCGTAAAAGGGCGTTCCGGGATTGGTTGGGTTGGATATATCAATGACCGCCAAGCCCGAGCTTCCATCAGCCACGTAGGCATAATTTCCGCTCACATAAACACCACCTGCAGATCCGGTTGTGTTTTCGTAGAAGGGTGGGTCCGGATTTTTCGGGTTGGAAATGTCGATGACTGCCAAACCCTCAGTACTATCAGGCACGTAGGCATAATTTCCGCTCACGTAAACATCACCTGCATATCCGGCTGTATCTTCCATATAAGTATATACCGGGTTTGTCGGGTCGGAAATATCAATGACCGCCAGACCCCAGTCTGAATTACCCAAGTAGGCGTAATCACCGCTCACATAAACGCCACGTGCATAGCTCATGTCTTTGTAGGCGACCGCTTCCGGATTTGTCGGGTCGGAAATGTTGATGATCGCCAAGCCGGAGTCTGCATCGGCCACGTAGGCGTAATCTCCGCTCACGTAAACACCATTGGCATCTCCAGTCGTGTCTTCGTAATAAACGGAAGATACTCTGGGAGCTTGTGGAATAAGAACCTCAATAGTATTTTTATCATCAAAGGAGAATTCTATATCTCTTTGATTACTTACTAATAAAATTGGGATTAGGATTAAAGCTATATTTAGTAATATAATCAACTTCACTTTTTTTCGAGCATAATTCATAGATTTTAACCACTTTATAGATTTTTTTTTAATATTTATTCTTAATATATAACAAGAACTTTATCTTTACAATTGAGGTGTATCCAACTCAAATATCGTTGATCCTTCCCAAGTTTGAATCCCTAGAGTGAAAAGGTTAATTAGAATTGTCTTAGTGATAAGAGGAGCTATTAATATCGCCAACAATGCATAATTTGAATATTTAAAATTTTGTCTTTTCAATATTTTTCGTCTACTTAAAATATGTTGAGATTTCTACGTAAATGTATAAATTAAGGTGAAATATAAATGTTCTAGATTTTTATTTAATATAGTTATTTTCCTATATCAACTCATAATAAACGTAACAGTAATCTAATTTCTCTGTATTCTTTCCAATAAATATATTTAATTTATTTATCAAAAGACCGCCTGTGAATAAATAATTTTACTAACTACATATTTTCACTATTTAATTAGTAGCTTATAAATTTTTGACCTGCAGATTTAATACATCAGACTTTATCTCTACAATCCTAATATGGATACTCTTAGTTATGAAGATATTGAAGTTAAAAACATTCCGGAAACAGCTGAAACAATTATTCCTGGTTTAAAAGACGATGGTTATGATTTTGATTTCTTTTTAGATCTTGTCAGACTCTGAATTTACCTTTCTAAACCCCTACATTTATTCGTTTGTAAAAATATTAAATTATACTTTTTTTTTTTGGTGTTTTTATTATCAAATCTTCTAACACCTTTTTTAATTTTATAGGAGGGCTCTTTATTTGAAGAAAAGAATGACTATGCTTAGAACCCTCATCAGAAACCCAGTGGTTTTTTCCAAGGTCAGGCTCAAGTATTATGTGAAATTTATTTCTCTCATCGAGATATGGACTGCTTCCTCGTACACTATACATTGCGGTTATTAG
>CBDUTM010000360.1:0-2592 GCA_965369985.1 uncultured bacterium
GCCCACATAAGTTTCAGTTGCTTTGCTACTGTATGTCTCGGAACAGACAAACTATTTTCAATCTCGGACAGAATGAGTTGATTATTCTGAAAATAATTTATCGCCGCTTTTCCGGTTACCGCTTCTAACCTTCGGACTCCGGATGACACGCTCATTTCATGCGTTAAAGCAAATAGTCCGATATCTCCGGTTCTATTTACATGCGTGCCTCCACAAAGTTCTTTGCTGAAATCGCCTACCTGAACCATACGAACTTCATCACCATATTTTTCGCCGAACAATGCCATAGCCCCCGATTGTTTTGCTTTATCAAATGTTGTGATTTTCGTCTTCAGTTTAATATTTTCTCTGATTTTATCGTTCACGATCGATTCTATTTTCTTCAATTGCTCTCTCGTAGGTTTTTCAAAATGGGTAAAGTCAAACCTCAATCTTTCATCATCAACAAATGAACCGGCTTGCCGCACATGATTTCCCAAAACAATTCTTAATGCAGCATGCATCAAATGAGTGGCTGTATGATTCGGAAGAATGCTATTCCTGCGCTTACTTTTGACTGAAGCCATTATTTTCATTCCGACTTCAGGTTTTCCTTTTAAAACTTCACCGATATGGAGATAATGAGACCCTCCAATTTTTTGTGTATCAGTAACATTAATTTTCAGAGTTTTATTCGTAAGCAATCCAGTATCTCCAACTTGTCCGCCCGATTCCGCATAATAAGGTGTTTCTTTAAGTAAAAGGCTTATGTGATTGTCCTTGTTGCTTATTATTTGCGTAATTTCACTTTCGGCTTCAAGTGTTTCATACCCCAAAAATTGTGTTGGTTCAACTTTAATCTCCAAACCTTCGGGAATAAGAGAATCTAAAGCAAATTTCTTTTCCTTTCGACTTCTATTTCTCTGTACTTCCATTGCTATTTCGAAATCGGCTACATTAACGCTAAAGCCGTTCTCCCTTGCCATCAGTTCTGTAAGGTCCAGCGGAAAACCGTATGTGTCATATAACTTAAAAGCATCTTCACCGGATATAACCGATTGTTTTTCTTTTCGAGCTTTTGCTAAAGTCTGATTAAAATGTTCAATTCCTCTGTCCACCGTTTCGCCAAAACTCTCTTCTTCAGATTTTATTACCTTTTCGATGTGCTTCAGATTTTCGGGAAGTTCCGGAAAAGTATTTCCCATCATATCGGATAAGGTTGAGACTAATTCATAAATAAACGGTGATTGCATATCAAGATTTCTGCCAAACCGCGCTGCTCTTCTTAATAGTCGCCTGAGAACATATCCTCTTCCTTCATTTGAGGGGAGAACGCCGTCAGCAATGGAGAAGCTTAATGAGCGTAAATGATCGGCGATCACTCTAAAGGATGCTTGGTTCTCTCCCTCATATTTAATTCCCGTGAGCGTTTCTATCTTCTTAATGATCGGGGAAAATATATCAGTGTCGTAATTTGATTTCTTTCCCTGAATGAGAGATACGATGCGCTCTAATCCCATACCGGTATCAACGTGTTTTGCCGGTAGTTCCTTCTTTTCCCCTTTGGAATCTCGATTATACTGGATAAAAACCAAATTCCATATTTCTAAATATTCGGGGTCATCAGTGTTTATCTTATCGGCAGATTGTTTCTTAATATCATCTCCAATATAGTAATGTATCTCAGAACAAGGCCCACATGGACCTGTATCCCCCATCTCCCAAAAGTTATCTTTGTCACCAAACTTTAAAACCTTTTCTGAGTTAATAGGCGTAACTTCAGTCCATAATTTCTCTGCCTCATCATCACTCTCATGTACCGTTGCCCATAATCGCTCCTCCTCCAGGCCCCATACATTTGTCAGCAGCTCCCAAGCCCATTGGATTGCCTCCTTCTTATAATAATCACCAAAGGACCAATTCCCGAGCATCTCGAAAAAGGTATGATGTGACGTATCAACTCCCACATCTTCAAGATCGTTATGCTTTCCGCTTACCCGGATACATTTTTGGGTATCGACTACCCGATCATATTTAGCCTTCTCTGTGCCTATAAATATATTTTTAAACTGGTTCATACCCGCATTGATGAATAATAATGTTGGATCATCGGACGGTACTACAGGTGCAGAAGGAACGATCTTATGTTCTTTCTCCTCGAAAAAATTTAGAAATTCTTCTCTTATTTCGTTTGCTGTCTTCATCTAATCAATTGATAATATTTCTATATCTGCGATCGCTTCCCGAATAATATCCCATCTATACCCGCGTCTCTGCAGAAAATTGACATGTTTTTTCATTTCTTTTCTGGTTACTTCCGAATTGTCTTTTATTCTCTTGGATAGCAAAGAATTTATTAAATCATACTGATTATATTTATCATATATCTCGGTAATAGTCTTTTCAAGTATTTCTTTATCTATTCCCTTTAAATTAAGTTCATACCGTAACTTGACCGGGCCCCATGAACGTGATTCAATTTTACTTCTTGAGAACACCCACGCGAATTTTTCATCATCCAAAAGATCTGATTTCAGAAGGATATGAATTACTTTTTTAACGATTTCCGGCTCATACCCTTTAGAATGTAGTTTAGTTATCATCTCTTTCACG
>CBDUTM010000361.1:0-2570 GCA_965369985.1 uncultured bacterium
GGTCCGCTGTGAGTTTCACCTGTTTCTATGGTTTCTATCTTCGTTCCAAGAATGTTCCTATTATCCTTATAATAGCCGGTTACATCAATAGCAATATCTTCAGACACTTGCTGCTGAAGACCGATTTCGTATGATACAGTTTTCTGTGGTTTGAGGTCAGCACCCCCGAACGGTGAGCTGAAAACTGCAGACCGACCGCCCTCAGTATTGAGTGCAAAGTTAGGATTCGTATATAGAAATTCAAATGAAGGAACCTGGAAAAAGTGACCATATGATACGTGTATTACCCCTCTGTCGGTAATAGGATATGCTAATCCAATTCTGGGGCTAACTTGATAGGTTATATCCGCAGATTCACCAAAATTGGGAGTAGATCCAACAGTGAGGTCAAATTTTTGTGGACGCGAAAAATCCTGGATAATACTGTCAGCGGGGTTAAATACATCGAGACGAATTCCGGCATTGACGATAATATTTTCATATTCCATCTTATCTTGAATATACACGGCATATTCTTTTGGATGGTGAACATATTCCTGATTAAAGGCGCCCGATCCTGATGGCAATTTAGATTCAAAACCTGTGCTCGCATTACTCCTGACCTTAATTTCATGAATCCAGAGTCTGTGAAGCTTACTTTCTACACCGCCTCTAATTTGGTGGTTTGGCGTGGCCTGACTTGTAAAATCTAATTTAAACAAACTTGTCCTTGTCTCACGACGGTTATGTTGCATGTCCGTTCCGCCAGTGTAGAATGAAAAATTTCCTCTCAATCTGAGGCGATCGTCTGATGAGTATCGTGGATCGAGAGGGTCTTCAAATACTGAAGTTCGTGCTTTGTTTTGTAAATGATGAAGTTTTACTGCAAAATATGTGTTATTGCTTACGATGTGACTCCATCTAAGCCCAGCTGACCAGCTGGAACGATCTACTTGGCGCATCCCATCGGGGCTATACGTAAAAAGATGATCAAATTCAGCTCCTCGCTCATTTTGAGATTCTTCATTTTGCCAGAAACCGTCAATGTTAAATTTATTCTTTTTGGATTTCTGGTTGGGAATAAAAGTAAGTTTAGCTTGATATGAGTTGCGTTCAGTACCGTTTAATGATTTGAATATTCGTTCCGATTCCGGGATCACTTCGGTAATACCGGAAATAACAGAAGGATTATACACCGTTTTACCGTATATATAACCTTCGTTTTTATGTTGCCTTCCCGAGGCGAAAAATGTCAGTTTATTGGGTAAAAGTGGAAAAGGCCCGCTGAGGTTAACCTTAACGTCTGATATTGCAGTCGGATCTAAATCGTCGATATTATCAAATTCTTCGTCGTGACTGGAAAGGTAATCGCCTATATAACTTGAAAATTGCGCTGAATAGTGCTGCCCCCCCTCTTTGGTTAAAACGTTTACAACTCCAGACTGTACTTGTCCGTATTCTGCGTTGAATGTTCCACTAATTATCTCCATTTCCTGAATGGCATTATTTTCGACCTGAAATGCAAAATCTCCAGAATACACGTCATTTACTGGTATGCCATCTACAAGATATAAGACTTCATTTCCACGTCCGCCCCTGAAGTGACCGTCAACAACCCCTGCTTGAAGAGCTACAACGTCTGAAAAATTATCTACAGGGAGTGATTCGATTTGTTCAGCGCTGACTGAAACCGATGATGAAGTTAAGTCCATTCGGACCAGAGGAGTCTTCGCGACCACTGTAACTACTTCGCCTGCCTCGATGGCTTCGGTTATCATGTCAAAATTGATAGTTGTAGTTAGATCTATTGAGATTTTCACATTCTCGTAATCTACTGTTTTATACCCGATCATTCTTGCAGTGAGTGTATAGGTTCCTGGTGGAACGTTCAAGATTATATAATTTCCATCAAAATTCGCAGCAGCTCCTAACGATGTACCCTTTAAGAACAGATTTGCTCCCGGTAACGGCTGCCCGGATTCCGTGTCTATAACCTTGCCTACAACTTTTCCAGAAATTCCTGCATGTAGGGAACCACTTAAAAATAACGTAAGTGCAAGTATGAATGAAAGGTCTCTCATACAATAATCCTAATTTTCTACCCTCAATGGAAAAAGGTGTGGAATACTTGCCAACAAGCAACTTAAACAAGGAGAGCGCAAATATCCACACCTATCCATGATGAGATCTATTTAAGGAATAACATCTTCTTTGTTATCGTCGTGTCGCCCATACGTAGTCGATAAAAATACAAGCCACCACTAACGATATCTCCGGATGCAGTATCTCCATTCCATACAACCTTATAGGTACCAGCTATATGTTCCCTGTCAACCAATGTAATAATATGTTGGCCGATGAGGTTGAATATCTCCACCCTCACATTAGACACCTCAGGCACACCATAGCTTATTGTTGTCGATGGGTTGAACGGATTCGGGTAGTTTTGCAGAAGTTCCGCACTCCTCGGAATGCCTGCTAAGAACTCCGGTTCCGTAATAACGCCAGTTACCGTCTGGTCCACATCTAACACTATAGGACCGTCTAGTATGTCAACTCCATTTGCAAAGGCTGAAAACTGCAATTGGATC
>CBDUTM010000362.1:0-2566 GCA_965369985.1 uncultured bacterium
TTCAAAATAATAGGCTACTGTCCCAATAAAGATAATTACAAACCATAAACCCAGACCAATTCACAATGAATTCCAGTTATATATACAAATATTTAATATAATAGTTTCGAAATAAATATGATTTATCGCACAAATTACTATTATGTTCACTATATGTACTATATATGTTCACTATATGTCACTAATATTAACAATTTATTCACAATTCAGTTATCGCATTATAGATAATAAACTTTAATTAACTGGTTAAGGATATTTATTCTTTGTTGATATGGAGTACTTAAATTTGATGATCTTATTGAAATACAACTACAAGGGATTACTTCCGCATAACAGCGGCGAGTTCTAAGTCATTCAGATAGAGTTGGAGCAGGTTCCGCTGTGTTCGGACGGGACCAAGACGGTCATTCAGTTTATTGCGACGATCGTCACGGAGTTTCTCAAAGTTTTTCTCGATGCCCAGCATTGCCGCAGCGTCTTTTTTCCTGTCACCCACCGCAAGCGGGTTCGATTTTTCTTTTACGGTAGGCCAGACCGATTCAAAATAATTTATTAGCCGCGTGTTATTTTCAGCCAGCGATTTCCGGTATTTGTCCAACGCCTCCAGCGGATAATGTCTGATCAGTTTGGTCAGCTCCCGCTGCTCTTCGATCTGCGCTATCTTCCTTAGATTCACAGCAGTTTCCAAAGCGAGTTTTCTGCTTACCTAATCGTCCGACAGCACAGCAGCATTTATCCCGATCTGTGCTTCACTCACCAGCGACCGATATGAAACTTCTTCCTCGTCATCGGAGTAGATGATCGATTCCTCTTCAGATACCAGCTGCGCTATTCTGTTTTGAATATCGGCGCTGTGATTTGAATCCGCCATTTGCAGCAGAGATCGGTACTCCAGAGCGATTTTTTCCGATTCACTTTTTCTGAAATCATCCGAATATCGATCATCTTCCTGAAATTGCTCCAGCTCGCTGTCCCGCTGAAGCCGTAACTTTTCCACATTCAAATTATACTCTTCCAGGAGTCCGGGAAATAGTTCTTTCAACGATGAGATCACGTCCGTCCCGTAGATCGGATTCGTCATTTGCTCGCCGCCGATCACCGTTTCTTCAGATTCTTCTTTACTATTGATGACTTCCATTTTCTCTTCCGGTCGTGCAGCCATTTAATTCTCCATCTGCGTTAAACCCTTATCCCCGCCGCCCGCATTTGGGAAACGGTTTCGTTCGCCAGCCGTTCGGCGATAGTGGAGATCTTCTCGCTATCGGAAAAGCTGATATCGCCGTTAAAATTATTGTGTATTTCAACCGCTTTTTCGAATTCTCCTTCGGTTGAGGAAAATTGATCTCCTTCCGCAAAGACTATCCGCCAGAGGTCCAGCGATTCCTGCTGAATCAGGCGACTTGTGTTCAATATCCCGATAAGCAGATTCGCCTGGATCTCTGTTATTCCCACAAAATGCCGGAATGATGTTGACCGATCATCATCTACACTACCCAGAGAACTCCCGCCCGATCCGTCGTCATCATCGTCGGAATCCGTCTCTGGATGCAACTCATCACGGATATTTAAACCTTCGTCGTCATCATCGTCGTCATCCGGCAGGTCAACCGCATCCCTGATATCTTCCAGTACGAACAGTATCCTTCTCTGCTCTTCGAATGTTGTGCCCAGAACCGCTTCTGTTCTTTCTTTATCCAATTTCGCCACCAAATGTTTTCAGCGCACCGGTCGATGCTCTTTTAGTTTCAGTTCTTTCGGGCTGGATGCCGGAGCGCGGATATCTGTTAGCGATAAGCAGAAGCTGCGGATACGATATCCCGTGCAGGATATAATCCACTTTCCAGTTCGTCAGTGCGACGATAGCCGCTACTACATCTCCCATATCCAGGGTCAAACAACCCTCAACCCGCTGATTTTTTTAAGCAGATCTTCAATGTTGTGCATTTTGAATATTCTGCCTATAAGGTCTGCAACTTCACGCATATCCATTTTTTCGATACTCTCCGCGGAGATTATAGGATTATCAGAATTGAATTCCCGGTTTTCATCCAGGAACATCTGAATTATCATTATGATATGGTCGTACGGCATATCAAGGATTTTATCTACTGCCGGCTTAAGTTCTTCCTCTTTTTTGGATTTGAGAGCCTGCACACCTACGTAAAGTCCGTCGCTGTATCGGGCAATTGCTTTCGATATCGCCCTCATCTGAAAAAGCGTTCTCGGTTTTAGAGTGTAAGATATTTCCCCGATCATGATCTTTTCAGTTGCCGCCGTCATGATGTCCGCAGCTCTCTCGGCTGACTTATTCATCCGTTACGCCGTGGCATCGTTGATCGTGAAGAAAGTATCCACTCCGTCCGAAGAAGGCAGGATCTCGAACTCCACAGGCACGAAAGTTATGCCGTCTCTCTTGAAAGACGATTCCGAATTGCCCAGCGAAACTATCTTACTGAAACTCAGAGTCCTGTCGAATCCCGCGGGATTGCCGTTGGTTACGACAAAACTGCCTGTAACCGCTCCACGTTCACTCCCTCCGAACGTCAATGTCTGACCTGCAATAGAC
>CBDUTM010000363.1:0-2564 GCA_965369985.1 uncultured bacterium
GATTATAGTATCCAGCTATATAAAGAAGTAAGTCAGAATGAAGGAGTATCTTCTTATTTCGTTCCATTTAAGGATTTAACCAACGAGACTGAAACTTATTCTGCCGGACGGTATCTCGATATACCCGATTCTGAATCAGGTATAATTACCGTTGATTTTAATGAAGCGTATAATCCGTATTGCACGTACAGCCCTTTCTATTCTTGTCCGCTCCCACCGTTTGAAAATCATCTGGGAGTTGCTATAAAAGCGGGTGAAAAGAATTTTAAGACGGATGAAGCTAAAGGATAAATTTATTTATCAGGAATTTGGTTTTTCATTTTCGATAGAATCGTGAGTACCAACATACCTACTGTCACAGCGTGAAATGTAACATTTCCAAGCGCCTCAAAGTTTCTGCCGATTAATTTTCCAACAAATCCATCTACTATGAGAGTAGAAAGTAAAAACGCGAATATAAGTGACGAAAGATAATTTTTATCGAGAAACCCTCTGTAAACAGCGGCAACGATCAAGCTATGAGCAACGATCATCGTAGCAAAATGTGGTTTTGAAGATACGGGAGAAGCGAGCAGAATAAGCACAAGCGCAAGTGCATACTCTACTTTATACCTATCATCACTTCGGGAGAAAATTCTTCGGCGAGTCACCCAGGCGAATCCCAAACCCATTACCAATACAAAGGCTATAATAATTTTTTTAGCGCTCTTAGGATTTAAAGAGAAAATATTGACGTACACATATTTATCGGAAAAGGTGGATACTTTTTCATGAACCAGGTACCTGTAAAGGGTCGCGCCCGCTGATTGGTTCATACGGGAATTCGGCGACCAGCTAAGTTCAAACTTGTTATCGTTTCCAGACGGAGCAAGTTTATCAGTAAAGAGTGTAAGCCATTCGCCAATATAAGTTGAGTCTCCTTTTTTGTTAATAAATAGATCAGGAAGAAGATTTAGAGAAATGAATATAAATATTCCCAGCGAGAATATTTTCCATTGACGTTTCCAGAGAAAATAAAATAATATAAACAGCGGCGTTATTTTGATCGCGGCGCCGACCGCCAGATACAATGCGGATAATTTATCTTTTCCGTTCAGAAAAAAGTATAGACCACCGACCATCGATAGCAGAATGAACATATCTGATTGAAGATGCTCAAAATTATTCACAATAAAACGTGCTGTCAGAGTGATGAAGATGACCGCAAAAACTTTGTAAAATTTTGAATCAGGCGGGACATTAAAAGTTTTTGAATTAGACAGTATTCGTTTAAGCCAGATAATGGAGTATACAAGAGCGGTTACGCTCAAGTAAAAATAGATCATTTTCGCAACCTGATAAGGCAGGAAAGTCCAGGGAATAGATATGAATGCATAAAACGGAGGATATGCGTATGCGTGTGGTTCTAAGATCGTGATACTTTCAAGATTCCACATCCGCTGTGCCGCACGATAAACTGTGGGAAAATCGGTACTTCTAAGATAAACTGAAACGGAATATCCGAATAGCAGCAACGAGAGGAAAACTCTGTCGATTAATTGTTTATAAGCAATATACCTTTCTAAAATAGAATTTGCGTAATATCGTATCATCAAAATTTTATGAACAACTTTTGAATTCCGGGAAAGTCGAGGATCATATAATATATTCTCAGTTCAAAAGTTTTTTCAATTTCTTAAGTGCGATAATATCCTGAGATTTTCCGTCATCTCCTTTTGGTGTTTCCAAAACCTTAGGAACATCTTTCAGTCGATCATCATTCATTATATATCCGAACGCATCCAATCCGATGAATCCTTCACCGATTTCTTCGTGCCTGTCTTTTTTCATTCCGAAGTCAAATTTCGAGTCGTTGAGGTGAATACAGCTAAGTTTATCAAGACCGATGACCCGATCAAACTCCTCAATAGTCTTGTTATAAGTCTCTTCGGTGCGGATATCATAGCCGGCAGCGAATATGTGACACGTATCTAAACAGACAACCAGACGGTCAGAATCTTTTGTGAAGCTGATCATATCCGCTATTTGTTCAAATGTATATCCGAGATTAGTTCCCTGTCCTGCGGTAGTTTCAAGAGCGACCTTTGCCGTCGTTCCGTCAAAGTTACTGTGCAGCCAGTCAAGACTTGCTGCAATTCCTTTAACTCCCGTCTCTTCTCCTGAACCCACATGGGAACCGGGATGGGTAACCAGAGCTGGAATTCCAAGCGCTTCACATCGCTTTAACTCGATCAAGCAGGCATTTCGTGATTTCTTGATCAATTCTTTATCGGGGCTGCAAAGATTTATCAGATAGCTGTTGTGAGCAACGACATTTGTAATTGAGGTTTTAGCCATCTCCTCTTTATACTTAGAAATATCCTCGTCAGTGAGAGGTTTAGCTTCCCATCGGTTTGCATTTTTCGTGAATATTTGAATAGCTGTGCAGCCTAATTCTTCTCCTCGTTCAGCAGCCGTGTACACGCCTCCCGCAACTGACATATGAGCTCCTAACAAAGAAACTTCTGACATAATTATGATCCTTTCATTTCTAATGAGTTTATTTCTTTTATTATTTCGGTAAT
>CBDUTM010000364.1:0-2562 GCA_965369985.1 uncultured bacterium
GATGAAAGTATCCATCCGAACGGAACAAGGCTGTATTCCGCGCGAATTATACCTTTTCGCGGCTCGTGGGTTGATTTTACCACCGACATAAATGACGCTCTGTTTGCCCTTATTGACAGACGAAAGAAATTTCCTGTAACAACACTTCTGAGAGCAATCGGATATTCTACAAATGTGGAGATCCTCGCGCTTTTCGGAATGGTGCAGGAAGTCAAGCTGTCAAGCAGAACGATATCCAAAGAATATGACAGACGTTTAGCTGAGGATATAGTAAATAAGGATACAGGCGAAATATTAGCAGAGGCAGGGGCTACATTAGATAAAGACTTGGTTACCATTCTGAAAAAGGAGAAGATCAAATCTGTTCATCTTGTAATTGCCTCGGATGAAAAAGATGTCGACGTAATAATGAACACTCTGGCGAAAGACGCCTCCAACGATGAAGAAACAGCATTACGTCTGATCTATAAGCAGCTCCGTTCAGGCGAACCGCCGAACCTTGAAACAGCGAGAAAATTCGTCGACAGGTTATTTTTCAGTCCAGCGAAATATGATCTGGGAAGTGTAGGACGGTATCGCATCAACAAGCGATTCGACCTTGATATTTCATACGAAACAACAGTTCTCACAAGAGAAGATATTGTCGCTATTCTCAAGCATCTGCTAAAGGTGAAAAAAGGCGACGAAGCCACGGATGATATCGATCATCTTGGGAACAGAAGAATTAAAACAGTTGGTGAGCAGCTCGGCAATCAGTTCAGCATCGCATTTGCGCGAACAGCCCGGACCATTAGAGAGAGGATGAACGTCACTGACGCTGAATCTCCTACTCCAAGTGAATTGATAAATTCAAGGATCATTACTTCTGTGATCAATACGTTTTTCGGCACAAGCCAGCTCTCACAATTTATGGATCAGACGAATCCGCTATCGGAGCTAACACATAAGCGGAGACTGAGTGCGCTTGGACCGGGCGGATTGACAAGAGAGCGTGCGGGATTTGAAGTACGCGATATCCATTATACCCATTATGGCAGACTCTGTCCGATTGAAACTCCTGAAGGTCCGAACATCGGACTCATCTCCTCTCTTTGTACATTCGCGAGGATAAATACTTTGGGTTTCATCGAAACACCGTATCGAAAGATATCTCATAACGGGAAATCGAAGGTCACCGATAAGATCCATTATCTTACGGCTGATGACGAAGATAAAAACCTGATCGCTCAGGCGAATGCGGCGTTGGATAAGAATGCACGATTCGTTGATAACAACACGCGAGTGCGGCTCAAAGCGGACTATCCCGTTGTTCCAGTAAAGGATGTAAGCTTTATGGACGTTTCTCCATATCAGATCGTCAGTGCAGCGGCGGCTCTTATACCATTTCTTGAGCATGATGATGCCAACAGAGCGCTGATGGGTTCAAATATGCAACGGCAGGCAGTGCCACTCCTGAGACCGGGAACTCCTATTGTGGGAACCGGAATGGAGCGGATAGTTGCTATGGACTCAAGGGCTGTGGTTCTTTCTGATGTAGACGGAACTGTGGAGCGGGTCACCGCGAGGAAGATCACTATTCGCACTCCGATAAGCAAATCGGAAGATCTCCATCAAATTGCCAATGACGGAATGACAGAATTTAATCTTATTAAATTCCTGAGAACAAATCAGGATACCTGCATCAATCAGAAACCATTGGTCAAGGTAGGAGATAAAATTAAAAAAGGCGATATCATCGCCGATGGCGCAGCTACCGATAGAGGTGAACTCGCCCTGGGACAAAATATTCTTGTGGCGTTTATGCCGTGGCACGGATATAACTATGAAGACGCTATTGTAGTGAGCGAACGGCTCGCGAGAGACGATGTATTCAGCTCATTACATATAGAGGAGTATGAACTTCAGGTCAGGGATACTAAACGGGGCGAAGAAGAACTGACACGGGAAATACCTAATGTTAGTGAAGAAGCCACGAGAAACCTTGATGAAAGCGGTGTGATCCGTATCGGAGCGGAGGTTGAACCGGGTGATATTCTTGTTGGTAAGGTTACTCCAAAAGGGGAGACCGATCCGACTCCGGAAGAGAAACTGCTTAAAGCCATTTTCGGCGAAAAAGCAGGTGATGTTAAAGACGCTTCTCTTAAAGCTTCGCCGGGAGTTTACGGCGTAGTAGTCGATACGAAGGTGTTTACCCGCAGAAGCAAAGACTTCAGAAAAGAGGAAAAACAAAAATCTATCAAATTAAAGGCGAGTTTCAAACGTCGTTTGAAATGGCTGGAGCAATTACGTAACGAAAAATTGACTCTGATCCTTGATGGATTGAAATGTTCCGGCTTAAAAGACAAGGAAACAGGTAAAAGTCTTGTTAAAGCAGGGCTAGAATTTACTAAGGAACGAATTGAATCGGTGGAGTTCCATCTTGCCAGCAGAGAAATCCCCTGGACAACCGATGAAAAAGCTAACGGTATCGCTTTCCTATTAATGGACAACTATGAAACACGGGTTGCAGAGTTAAATGACGATCTGGATAAAGAGCTGTTCAAACTGAAAGCAGGCGATGAT
>CBDUTM010000365.1:0-2558 GCA_965369985.1 uncultured bacterium
CTTTGATTGTTGATAGGATGATCTTGAAATCCATACGGAGCGACATATTTTCTATGTAAAACAGATCATATCTAAGTTTTCTTTTTACATCGTCCAATGATTCGTCGTATTTATGTTTTATCTGTGCCCACCCTGTTATGCCGGGGCGAATTCTCATTCGCTTGCTATAAAGAGGGACTTCTTTTTTTAACCTTTCTACGAAAAATGGTCGTTCGGGGCGTGGTCCGACCAAACTCATATTTCCCATGAGCACATTAATGAATTGAGGGACTTCATCCAATCTGCTCTTCCTGAGAAAAGTGCCGACCCTTGTGATACGCGGGTCATCTTCCGCAGCCCAAATAGGTCCCGTACTGCTCTCAGCGCCGGAGCTCATTGATCTGTATTTAAAAATTTGAAAAATTTGTTCTTCTCTTCCTACCCGTTCCTGACGGTACAAAATTTTTCCTTTTGAATCAATTTTAATGATGATCCCTAACAGCAGCCAGATGGGGGAAAAAATCGTGAGTACGAATGTTGAAACAATAATATCCACAACCCTTTTCATAGACCGCTCCCAAGCAGGCATCAATTCAGGAAGGATATCGATGAGAGGTAGTCCGTAAATCTGATTTGTTCGTGCCTGTCCGCTTATAATATCGTACATGTCAGGACTTATTTTTATCCCGACAGATTCTCCATTCACATAATTTATAACATCTAACAATCGTTCATGGTCATTGGATGATAGCGATAGGATCACCTCTTTGATATGATGTTCATGAATTATCTTCGGAAGATCCGGTATAGAGCCTAATACCTCTCCATTGCTATCCGATTTTCCCACATCTTCATTCCGCGTTGATATATATCCTATCACCTCGTACCCTAATCCGGGAAAAGATCTTATCCTTGAAGATAGAGACCTGCTCCTCTCGTTCCACCCGACCAATATCGAAGGAAGTAATCCAATACCATTTATAAATTGTTTTCGGTGCATAGAACGAAAAACAAGACGACCGCCGGACACTGCTAAAACCATAGCAAACCAGTATGTAATTACAAGAAATCTACCGAAGGACATTAGATCTGTTATCTGAATTGTTATAATAAACAGTATCAATATTCCGGCAGATACCGTCTTCAATACGTTCATCGCTTCATCAAGTCGGGAAGAAGGACTCTTTATATTATAGAGCCCCGAAAACCAGAAAATGAGAATCCATCCTCCGGATAAGGATAGAAAGGGTAGGAAAATTTCACCGAATGAAAGTGGTACGGGATTATCAACTACTCCTAACCTGAACTTGAATAGATAGAATATAAAAACCGCCGCAAGCGATGAGAAAAAATCCGAGAGAACTAATAAAATGGTTTCGTTCTTTTTAAGAATCAAAAAATCATAATCCTATTCAAAATTCTTATTCTTAACTAATAAGAAAGTGACTGACTGATTAAAAAATATTCGCAGCTTTCGCTGATAAAATTAAGGAGGTGATGGGTAATATGATGTTAAACATATCTCTGAACGAGCGATTAAATTTCCTCGGTACCATAATGTTATCTCCCCTTTGTACAATGATCTTCGAATTTCCTTTTACAACAGAACCATCTCTTATGACTTTCAAACTGTTTCCCCTTCCGCTGTCTCTAGGGCCACCGGCATATCCGATATAATCTTCCGCCGTCATATCAGGAATATACGGGTATGCGCCCGGATGAGCGACTTCCCCCGTTATGTATACCATTTCATTGAAAAGCGGAATGATTATTCTGTCTCCCGGCACCGGCTTAAAATTATTCATTCCCGACAACGATTTTCCCACCTGAATGGTTTTATTGTTTTCTCCCTTACCACGTCTGACGTAAACACTGCGCATATCCGAAAGCTTTGAATAAACTCCCGTTCTGACCAAAAGTTCAGAAAGATATTCATTTTCTTTTAGGTAGAATGAGCCCGATCGTGAATCATAAGATTCAATGGTCACTACTCTACCCATTAGATCGAGGGTCGGGACGTTTATTACATCGCCGTTGGATAATCGTTTGTTATTTGTTGTAATACCTCTGTTTATATAGTCCAGATAGTCAAAAGTATTTACAACTCCGGAGCTGGATGTGACGGTTATATTCGTCCCGTCCGCAAGTCCATCCAATCCTTTCGCCAAATCAATGATATCAGCTATCCTGTCCACCGCCCTGGCTTTATACGTACCCGGTACGGAGACATTACCGGTGAGATATACTCTGAATAATCTTAGCTGCTCTAATGAAACTGATACATCTACATCGGAATAAACTTTCTTACTGAACATTAATATTTTTTTTATTGCCGCTTCAAGTGTCAAGCCGCTGACATATACCGATCCTACCGTCGGAACTTCAAGATTACCCACAGGAGATACTATTGTTTCATATTGTTCATTTACGCTTCCCCATATGTTTATCGAAAACAGATCTCCCGGCCCGACGATATATTCTTTCGGATCTAATGTGCCATCGAGAACCTGATCCACTAGATCCTCCATTCTTTCTTTCAATTTCTCTCTTCTGTCTGCGAGCATTTTCTGTTTTTCCCT
>CBDUTM010000366.1:0-2553 GCA_965369985.1 uncultured bacterium
CACCGCCTCTGCCACTCTGCCCGATATGCCGATGTCTATCTCGTCAAAAACGAGTACGGGTATATTGTCCTTCTCGGCGAGCATCGCCTTAATGGCGAGCATAATTCGGGAGATCTCACCGCCGGAGGCTACCTGAGCCAGCGGTTTCAAGTCTTCACCCGGATTTGTGGAGATATAGAATTCCATATTATCAATTCCGTTTTCCGTAGCGAACAGGTTTGTGCCGGCATCTGTCACCCAACCCGATTCAGCTTCCTGTCGTCCCATTTCGGTTCTAAATCGTGAATTTTCGATCCCTAATCCTTTCATGGATTCCACAACGTCAGTGGCCAAAATTTCCGCCGCTGTTTTTCTCCTTTCCGAAAGTTTTAGGCACGTATTCGAGAAAGCGGCTTTCTCAGATTCAAATTTTTCCTTCGCTTTATTTATGTCGCCTTCAACGGATTCCAACGAATCAAATTCCTGCTGCGTTTCTTCGTAAAGATTAATCATTGCTTCCTCGCTTCCGCCGTATTTTCGTGCAAGCGACACCAGCAATGTGTGACGTTCTCTCAGCTGTTCGAGCCGCGCCGGATCCAGGTCGATTTTCTCGGCGTAGTTGGAAAGGTTTGCCGCAACCTCTTTGAGAGTGATGGACGCGCCGGCTATTTCCGTAGTTTGTTCTTTCAGGTCCGAATCGATTTTCGAAAGATCTTCCAGATCGGCACGTATAAATTCCAATATTTCATATAATGACGCATCCTGTTCATACAGACGGTTCGCCAATTCCTGACTCTTTTTGAGGAGTGTTTCCCCATGTTCCATAAGTTTGAGCTCTTCCTCGATCTCTTCCGTCTCTCCCGGTTGCGGGTTTGCGGAAGAAAATTCTTTCATCCGAAAGCTGAGCAGTTCGCGGCGCTCTTCGGCCAACCGCTTCCGTTCCAACAGCAGGTCGAAGGCATCTTTCGCTGATTTAGTTGAATAATATCCGGCTTGCGCTTTCTCTTTCAAGCCGCTTAGTTCGCCCCGCGCATCTATAAAACCGCCGTGACGCTTCGGGTCGAGTAGCGATTGATGTTCGTGCTGTCCGTGCAGGTCGATGAGATGTGCGGCGATCTCCCTCATCGCCGAAGATGACCGAGCCGAATTATTAATTGACGACTTTGATTTGCCGCTTGAGTTTATCGCCCGCCTGAAGAGTAGCCGGGTGACATCCATCCCGTCATCAAATTGGGCAGCGAGCTTTTCTTCTATGACAAACTCTGCTTCCACCGACGCTTCGTCCGCATCTTTCCGGACGGCATCTGATTTCGTGCGTTTGCCCAGAAGCATACTGATAGAATCAATGAGCATTGATTTTCCCGCGCCTGTTTCACCTGTGATGACGTTCAACCCTTTGCCAAGAGCGATGTCCACTTCCTTGATGAGGCGGAAATTATTTATTTTAAGTCGTTTTATCATTCATCTGAATTTTAGATTGATAATAGTCATAGAAATACGCCAGACTGAACAGCGCTATCGTCACTCCTGAAAGATCCGCAATTACGTCAAGCCAGCTGGATGTCCTGCCGGGGATAAAACTCTGATAGAACTCATCTGACATAGGGAATATGATTCCTATTTTCAACGTATAAGCGATCCATTTCATTCGGTGTCTTCGGTTCGGTGAGTAAATATACGCCGAGGCGATGAGCAAGGTGAAGAAAAAATATTCAAAAAAGTGAAATACTTTATCCCACGAAAACACTTGCTGCCTTGGCAGAAAATCTCCCGGAATACTCGAAACAATGATTATGGCTAACGCATAAATAATGCTCAGCGCACGAAAATTTATCTTCTCGATTTTCATTCGACGGCTCGGTACATATCAGGGAACATACGAATAAGGTCTGATGCTTTCATCGGTCTCATTCCCATTTCATCCGCTGCTATATCTCCCGCCAATCCGTGCAGATAAACTCCCACCACGGCGGCGTCTTTCGAAGAGAGTCCCTGCGCCATCAACGAGCCTATCATACCTGTCAGCACATCACCGGAGCCTGCTGTTGCCATTCCCGGATTTCCCGTCGGGTTCAGATATACCACACCGTCAGCGTCTGCCGTCACAGATGGAGCGCCTTTCAGCACAATGTTTATCCCGTATTTCACTGCTGTTTCTCTCGCAACGGAGATCGGATTCTTCTTTACCATTTCGATGGGATAATCGAATGTTTTGGCGAATTCTCCGTGATGCGGAGTAAGAACAGCCGAACTTCCCAAATGCGCCAGCAGCGATTTTCGCTCCTTGAATACAGCAAGTGCGTCCGCATCGATCACCATAGGAATACGAGTGCCTTCCGCAACTTTCAGCACGAATTCCGCTGTTTCAGGCGCGTTGCCGAGCCCCGGTCCGATGATAAGAACGTCAGCCCATTCATATGGCTCTACCAATGCCGAACTCGATCCCGCTATAAAGTGACCTTCCCCATCATCCTTCAGCGGAAGAGTCATCTCTTCCGTTAGCTTAACTTCAAATATTTCGTTCAGGCTTGCCGGTACCGCAGTGATGACAAGCCCGCATCCCATCGAAAGAGC
>CBDUTM010000367.1:0-2549 GCA_965369985.1 uncultured bacterium
ACTAAAGGTATAAATAGTGATTGGAAAAACTCGAAGGCGCCAATAAAATATTTATCTGATATATCAGGGTGCTTAATCTTATCAATTAGAGATTTCTCCTTAATGAAATTAGAGAAGTAATTATTCACTTTTTGAAAGGCAGTCTCAGAGCTGGCGGATTCAACTTCTTTCATGCCGGGGATAAATTTACCTCCCAATAGATACAAACCGGCAAATAGATACCAAGCATTAAAGTGGACTGCGTATTTTCCATACTTTTTTTCTCTTCTCTTTCCGTGTGATACTTTCGACATCTCTCCCTCCAATTATGTATCGATCTAATCTGAATTATAAATATCCCATATCGCGCTATCATATAATAAGCATTACAATTCCAACAGTACGAAATTATCTATGACTCTAAATCTCTCACTTCTCAAAAATAATAATATATTAATTCCATATCATAACACAATACTATTGCCCATACAAGGCCCACTCACCGCCTACTTTTGTCCCGTATTGCGTATTTCACATCGGGACCTCATTAGGCACAATATCCATGTAATGACTGAATCTTGTGTGTTTGCGGGGATTATTATTCTTACCCACGACAGGACTCGAACCTGCGGCATACGGTTTAGATGGCTTATGGGAATTGTTAAATAAATCGGGCTCCTGTGGAGAGCTCCAGTAAAAATAAGTTATTATCTCTCCGCTTTTAGTATGTTTCGATATTGCTGTTCTTGAATAAGTATTCAGTCTGATTCCATGGTCTTTTGTTTGAATTTTATCAACACTTCCTCATCTATAGAAATCAGAATCCGCTTGGGAGTCAAAATCAATATATCTATATTCCAGCTTCTTAATAGAGTTTAAGTCAACGCTTAACACAACCATAGTGGGCTAATAGACTAAATGTGCCGTCTGGGATTATAACATTGAATAATAATAAATCTGATTTTACTAAAGCAATATTTTCTTTGAACCAATTTATCCGTCAGTATAAAAAGAAAAAAGAGCGAAGTTCAGATTCGCCCATCAACTGGGGTAATCTATCGGATGACGACTTTAAGGAGATCTACAGGGCATCTTATAAAAAACTCCGCCAGGTATTTAAGCCCATCCTTTTGAGTGAAGCAAACAATAAGGAAATATTGACGCAATTATCGCAGTTAATGGCACTAATCCCGCATTACTATGTAGGATATCCCCTCCGACAAGAAATCGTCTTAAAAAACCTAAAACAGGAAGTCCATTTCCATGAAACTGATCACGATAAATTCTGGATCTTACCCAAGGATACCTTCCTGAGTTGGTTTGCGGCTTGTCATAATGCTAAATTAAGCTACAACGTTTCAAAGGTCTTCCTCGCCTGGCTATGGGCTCTAGAAAACCGACGAAACACCACTCAGAATAGATCTCGTATCCTTAAAATTGAAATATTGAAATTATCCGGTCATAAGGATCAGCTAGTCGGAGATAGTCTCCAAGAACTGAAAGAATTGGGTATGATTGATTTCATCATAGAGGATGATAAATATATGGCGAAGCCTGTTTCAATTGCTCCGGTAGACTATGATCTCCTTAGTATACCAAACTCAACACCGCTTATTAGCGAGATAGATATTGATTACAGATTAGGAAAACTACAAATGTTTGAATATTTATTTCAACAGCCGCTAAACATACACAATCCATATCTTTTCACTGATACTGCAAGATTTAGAATGCACGATAGGATGTTAAACATGGAGTTCTTCCTTGTTAGCGTCTTATCTCGAGATGAAGTTAAACGACTCTTAAGGTTGACATACCACACTTCTGGTATCGCTAGGACCATCACCACAATTAAGGATCGTGTCAATAAGTTCTTTGGTGACATTACAAATGTAAAAATCCCATCCTTTGATCCGCATTATAAATTACTGTATAATCTGACGCCCGCAGTGCACTATGTTTGCCGACGAAAGTTTGAGATCGATTTTGATAGATTTACGAACTTGCAGCATTACTATAACTATCGCATTCAGACCGCTGAGAATCAATTCTATGATATATATAACGAAACAGGTCTTGATTTGGGATATCTTTACAAGTGCTTAAAATCTAATCTTTCTGATAAAATGTGGATGGAGAAATATAATTTTGATGAGTTCAAACTATTGCCCGCCAAATTCAAGAACAAGATGTCAGTATTTGAATCCGATAAACTTGATAAAATCAAGGAAATAACCATTTTGCCTAATTTTGATATTAAATCATTATTAGAAACTCCTGAAGGAATGTCGTTACACAACAGTACACTCAAAAGGCTATCAAAGGAACGCTGGTTCGCGGTTTATTGTTTGTCAGACATCAAACAATACTCACAAGCATTAAGTGAGTTAGATCGAATCTCCAAAAAACTCAACAGTGATAATACATTGAGCATCACTAGTGTTCCGAACCTGATTGATACCTCTACGCACCGCTTGGTGCTCAGTGGAATTTCTACCCAGAATATTCAGAAACTTAATAGACCAATTATTGAAGCACGAGATGGTTATCAATTTCTAATGGTCGATATT
>CBDUTM010000368.1:0-2534 GCA_965369985.1 uncultured bacterium
GTCAAAGGCTACTTATTCATCGAAAAAATATTTTTCCGATAAGGTGGAATTGCAATTCGAATTAAACGAGAACAGAGAAATTTTAAATATCAAATTTAGAGAATAGATAAAGGTGGATAAAATAAAAGTTACAATTGATTTAGCTCGTGAGCATGGGCTATCCGAAGAGGAGTTCGAAAAAGTAAAGAGTATCTTAGGCAGAACCCCCAATTACACAGAATTAGGAATTTTTTCCGTAATGTGGAGTGAACATTGTTCTTACAAATCATCTATTGCGGAACTTAAAAAACTACCGAGAGACGGGGAGCGAATTCTTGTGGGCGCAGGTGAAGAGAATGCCGGATTAGTTGATATCGGTGATGGTCTGGCTATCGCCTTTAAAATTGAAAGCCATAATCACCCATCTGCTTTAGAGCCTTATCAGGGCGCCGCCACAGGCGTGGGAGGGATTTTAAGAGATATATTCAGCATGGGCGCCCGACCAATAGCCTGCCTGAATTCTTTGAGATTCGGATCGCTTGAATCCGCGCGAAATAGATATTTGTTTGAAGGTGTTGTTCGGGGAATCGGTGACTATGGAAATTGTATGGGAATTCCTACTGTAGCCGGAGAAGTATTTTTCGATCCGAGCTATGACGGTAACCCATTGATCAATGCGATGGCGGTTGGCATTGTGCGGCATAATGATACCGTAAGTGCATTGGCGAAAGGAGAAAAGAACGGCGTGTTTATCCTGGGCTCTGCGACAGGTCGTGACGGAATTCATGGCGCTACATTCGCCTCGGTTGAGCTCTCTGAGCAGTCCGAAGAAAAAAGAACAGCGGTACAGGTTGGCGATCCTTTCACCGAAAAACTTCTTCTCGAAGCCGTATTGGAATTAACAGCACAAAAATTGCTGACAGGGATGCAGGATATGGGAGCGGCAGGAATTATCTGCTCAACTTCCGAGATGTCGGATAAAGGGAATGTGGGAATGAACATTGATCTTGCTAAAGTTCCGCTGCGGGAAGAGGGGATGACTCCTTACGAAATTCTCTTATCTGAATCTCAGGAAAGGATGCTCCTTGTTGTGAAGAAAGGTAAGGATAAAGAGGTCTTAAAAATCGCTGACAAATGGGGGCTTAACTGTGTAAAGATCGGAGAAGTATCTTCCGATCCCGAGCTTAAATTCAAAATGAACGGAAAGAAGAGTGCTGTTGTGCCGGCTGAGCCATTGGTCTTGGGAGGTGGAGCGCCGGTATATAACAGGGAAAGTAAAAAACCGGCATATATAGAAAAACTCAACTCTCTTGACATGGAAACCATTAAAGTTCCTGAAAATTTGGAAAAAGCATTTTTTCAGGTTTTGACATCACCGAATATAGCAAGCAAACGATGGGTCTACCGTCAATATGACAGCACGGTTATGACTAATACTGTTATGGGACCAGGAGTTGGAGATGCAGCTGTCATTCGCATAAAAGAATCTAAGAATAAGGCTATCTCAGTGAAGACGGATGGCAATGGAAGATATACATATCTCAATCCGCGGAAGGGGGGGATGATAGCAGTTGCTGAATCAGCACGAAATGTAGTAGCCACCGGAGCTAAACCGATAGCGGTTACAAATTGTCTAAATTTCGGAAATCCGGAAGACCCGGAGGTTTATTGGACCTTTAAGGAGGCGGTAGCCGGGATGGGTGAAGCCTGTTCTGTATTAGGTACACCTGTGACCGGCGGCAATGTCAGTTTCTATAACGAGAGTCCGAAGGGAGCTGTGTATCCAACGCCGGTAGTTGGAATGCTCGGGCTTATTCAAGACCTGTCTCATGTACGGCAAATGGGGCTGGTAGATGAGGGAGACTTTATCATTTTGTTGGGCGCCCTTCAATGTTGTATAGGCGGCTCAGAATACCTTAGTGTTGTTCATGGAAAAGTGCAGGGAGAAGTTCCCGATATTGATCTTGACTATGAGAAAAGAGTTCAGGAATCAGTATTAGATGGAATACGAAAAGGCATTATTAAATCGGCACACGATATTTCAGATGGTGGCTTGGCAATTGCATTAGCAGAGTGCTGCATGGCAGGGCGAAACAATCTTGGTGCAAATATCGTCATTAATAGAAAATTGAGAGACGATGAATTACTTTTTGGTGAGATGCAGTCGGCATTTGTCATTACAGTATCGGAAAGTGACTTGATGAAGATCGAAGAAATATCGTCAGAATTTCAAACCAGCTGCGAAGCACTCGGAAGAGTCGGCGGTAACAGCTTAAAAATAAACTCATACTTTGATATTCCGATAAGTAAATTGAGGAGCAGATATGAGTCGGTAATTCCAAAACAAATGGAAAGGAGATTGAAATGAGAATAGTTATATTCGGATTGTTCCTATCCTTATTTATAGTTTATCCTGGGTCGGTCCAAGCTCAGAACGAGCATGAATATACTGATATTAAACGAGTTGACCTCTCGGGAGTGGAAGATTATTTGATTAAAAAGGTTTCGGGAAGATCGACTTCAATTAAGAGATTACCGAACTTCGTTTTAGAAGA
>CBDUTM010000369.1:0-2533 GCA_965369985.1 uncultured bacterium
GAGCTTTATAATCTACGTCAACTATTCTCCGTTCTTGCGGATATAAATCCCTTTCTTCAAATGGAACGATCCTATCAATTTGTATTCTGTCGATATATGCAGTGGGTTTAAGTCCTCGAGCTAGGGAGATTATATTTTGAAGATTATCCCAGGGTTTTAGTTCATATAATGCAGGCGCGGTTACTTCACCCTGAATAGCAACCATTCGACCCTGAATTGGTACAAATAGAGCATCTCCGTCCTGAAGCCTGACATCCTCGTCTGTCTTTCCATATAACAGATATGTATAGAGATCCATTTTATTAAATACTTTGCCGTTTCTAATAATTCTTATGTCGCGCAATGAGCCTCTTTGGTTTGGCCCTCCCCCATAATACAGTGCGTTAAAT
This sequence comes from uncultured bacterium, assembly GCA_965369985.1. GTDB lineage: Bacteria > Fidelibacterota > SORT01 > SORT01 > SORT01 > JACZTG01. The sequence goes on from CBDUTM010000369.1 coordinate 390, forward strand.
GCTGTTACTGTCGCGCGCATCGTATATCCGCCGGGTCTGTTTACCTCCCCCATTATGAATATTCTTATAGACCTTAGTTTTCCCAGAGACAGATCAAAAAAAGTACTCTGAGAGCCTGACAGTGGATTTAGACCGGAATATATACCCGAAAGGCGATTTTTAATCTTTTCTTCTGCTTTTTCTAAGGATAGACCCGTGATCACTACCTGTCCGATATCAGGAATTAGTATCTTACCTTCCCTATCTATCCGTAATCTGTGAAATTGTTCTGTGTCCCCCCAGAGAGTCAGAACGATTTCATCTCCTGGACCTAACGGATAGTTTGGATCAACCGGGCCTCCTTCCAACGGCTCAAAAGATCTTGGAGCGAGATTGAAAATCTCATAACCGAACGGACGCAATACTGCTTCGGCAACTGGCAGTTCATCTTCAATAGATACCACTTTCTCATCAGTTTTATCAAATTCATTAAATTGTGATAATTCGTTAAACTCTACAATTTCATTGTCAGTAATTGTATTACTTTTATCCGGAAGATTCTCTGGTTTTAATTGAGATATATTTTCATCAGGGTTTGCAGGTAATTGACCGTTCTGTTTTTGATTTACAATCTGTCTTTCAATCTCGGAATCGGACATTCCTGATCGTTTTAGCAAATCTCTTATCTCAGATTCTGATTTTCCCGAACTTTTGATTTGTTCCTTTATCGCCTCTTTCTGGGCACTGGAAGGATCTGAATTCGTTTGTGCGAATGTAGTTGAAATTAAAGCAAATAATATCAGAGCTGCTGCTATCATAATGCTATAAAAGAGATTATGGTACTTTTGAATCTGCACAACATATTTAAGGATTGATATTAGTTTGATATCGATGGCACTCCCCCCCGCATTCAGTCAATAAATTGTGTATATATTCTAATTATTACAGTAAACCTTTGCATTTTTTATGCCAATAACCTTTTATTTTTTAAGGCTAAACAATATATTACTGTAACAGCGATTTTCCTAAACCATTATTGCAAAAATTGTCATATTGTATACAATAATCGGCAATAGTATGACCGTTTTTACTGTTTTAATCTTAAATTTCAATGACTTTATCTTTAAAGAGAATTATTTCGGATTGCAAATAATAAGATTTAATTTTTTCAGCCTTACTAGTTAGAACCAAGCTGAATGTGGTTAAGTTAGTTTTTTGATGCTTGTGATATAATGAACAATACTGAAGCAAAACTCGCCATTATACTTGCAGAATCTTTGAGGAATGCCGACAGATCGAATGGGTCTCTAATTTCTTTCAACCCGACCCGTATATCATCACCCTCATTGACTTTCGGGTCCCACCAAAACCGCTTGCTTATAGGAACTACTCTTCCATTTGCTCTAAGTATGAACGCTTTATCCTTTTCCGCGTCTCTTAAGAAGCCGCCTGCCCTGTTGATGTAATAATTCGGTCTCTTCCCGGGGACATATTTAACGAAACCCGGTATCTGAAATGCTCCGCTCAACTGAACTATCATTGGATGTCTTGGAATTGAAAGACTATCACCCGGAAGCAGCGCAATATCTTCTTTTTCGGATTTCGATTTCAAAACTTTGTCCAGATCAAGTACTACCCTGATTCCCTTCCGCGTGAAAACTGCGCCGGCAAGAAATGCTTCGGATGTTGTTCCTCCTGCCCTATCTACTATATCTGATAAATTCTCTCTGCTGTTCTGCAGTGAATATTCGCCGGGAAATTTTACCTCACCTGTGATCGTCACAGTACGCTGTAATTGCCAGAAAGGATGCTTCCTGATTATGATCCTGTCAAATTCTTTAAGCCTAAATTCGGTGTGCTCAACCTCCTCATCGGATAATATCTTAGGCAATTCCGCATCAATAATTGTGGCTAAATTATTTTCATCCACGTTCCATGGATCTATTCGGGCAACTTCGGCTTTGAATCTGAATGCATCGTTCGTATAACCTCCCGCCCTAATGACAAGATCTTTAAGTGTCATATCTTCGGTCAGCTCAAAGTTTCCAGGATGCTTTACTTTTCCTGCTATTGTAATATATTTTTTTCGTTCAATGGTAAATATGTCATAGACTATAAGCTCGTCCCTGTCTTTCATCTCCATATTTTCTTTTGGGTCTTTGAGA
>CBDUTM010000370.1:0-2531 GCA_965369985.1 uncultured bacterium
CTGTATCCACTTTTGTGATTCTTCCTTCCATGTAAGTTCTTTAGCCCAATTGTAAGCTCTGTTTACTATCTTATTTACTTTAGTCTTATTGTTATATGCCCAGATTAACTTTTCAATCGCATCGTTCACATCAGTCAGTGGTCTTATGATCTCGTTATCATCTCTTTTCTCATTTTCTCTAAAGAGCGCCTTATTTGCTCCTGACGAGCAGCAAGTCTTCTCATAGCACTTCGATATCCGGAACGTCCTTGGCCTTTACCCTGCATCAGATTGAGAGTTTCGGCGTTGATCCCTCCCTGAGCGTTGGCCATCTGTTGCATTTGCTGCATATACTGCTCGAATCCCGTTCCTGAGCCTGATGCGGAAAGCTGAGACATTGCGCCACGTAAGGACAATATCGTTTCATTTAATCCCCCAAGCGCATCTTTCTGTGATTTTGAACTACCCGTAACATTTCGTTGAGTGAGACTCTCGACCGCTTTGGACATTGCGCCGGAAGTCTTACCGATAGAACGAGCCACAGATGGACTGATGCCAAAAGTTTTATTCGATAACTCCACTAGATCTTCTACTATATTCACCAGATCCCGGCGGAACGATTCCTGTCGGCTCGTGATCTCATCGAGGTTGGGGCTATTACCCTTTAAATTTTTACTTTCTAAATTGAGCTCTTCCTGATATTTCGAAAGCTGAATCGCTTTCTGGGTTATCTTTTGAAAACCTGCCAGAACATCTTCTAACTGTTTCGCTTGAATTTCCGCCCCGAGTGCGGAAAGTTGTTCAAGCATCATCTTCATTTCACTGCTTGCGGATTCAGAGTCGCCTTTTGAATCGGATATATTATTTTCTCTCATTGACTTCTGCGCATTCTCGAGTTGTTTTGAAAGTTCGCCTGATTCCATCTCTTTTTGCAATTCTGCGATTGTTGATGTTGGCAATTCGGGAAATTCCTCACTTAGATCTTCTAATTCTTTCATTACTCGGGAGATATCGCTGAGTTCTTCTGAAACGTTCTTCTCTTTTTCCGCAAGTTCATTCAACGATTTTTCATCACCTTTTTGAACAGAATCGGTTTCATTCGAAATCTTTTCCTGTATTTCGCTTAATGTCTCCATCCGTTTTATGATCTCGTCAATTGTCTGTTCAATTAGTACACGCTTGAATATCTCTAGCGTTCTCTCAAGTTCTCTTGCAAATCGTTCCTGAGATATCTTAAAGTCTTCTATCGCGCGCGCCATATCGTTCTGGTCAAGAGAGAGTGCTGCTTCCCGCATCTTTTCCATAGCCGCTAACAGCTCGGGTGAGGATATATTCTGAAAAAGATTTTGCAGTTCGAGATACATCTCCATAGTCTCGGGAGAGAGGAGATCGTTATTTCCCGCTTCATCGATAATTTCACCGAGTTTTTCTGAAATAGAGGAAAGTTTCTCTTCCAAATTTAATTGTTTATTTAAAGTTTCTTCTATTTTTTGCTGTTTCGCCCAATCAAGATCAGGATTTTTCTTGAGATCTTCGCTTAATTCTTTTATTGCTTCCTGTAATTCCTTTGCTTCCCGGACTGTTTCTTCGGCGATCTCTTCGATGTCATTCGTGTCATCATCTATGCGATCATAAAGTTCCGCAAGAGAGGGGAATCGGGCAAAAAACAGTCTTGTTCGTCCCATCTTCGGTCCTGCAACCGCATCGTTATCATAAGCGAAAGCATAATATTCCACTATATCGCGTGGCGCTAGATCTATATTTGAAAGGTTCATCATGTGGAAAAACTCAAGGCTGTTTCCTGAAATCGCCGGCAACGGAACCGATATTTTTTCGAACAATGAGTCCGAAAGATCGGTGAATTCATTCCTGATCCTCAGGGCGATACCGGCCTCGCTTATACCGAAGTCGTCGTCGATACGCATTAGCATAGGAATTTTCATTGAAGCATTGAGGTCAAACTGCTCGCTTTGTTCGAGCAAGGAGATCACAGGAGTTTCGTCGCGTAGCGCCGTGATGTTATAGTCGATCGGATCGAGGTTAAATATGCCCATTTTATCTTCCAAATTAATATGAAAATCAGAGTTATTGGAGATAATAAATGATCCTTTCGCGGAATTTCCTTCGGTCTTGAGAAACAACTCACTTTCCCCTGAAAACGAAATGTCCGCAGAGTTGAGCGGCTTGCTTGATATAATGGATACAGATGCTCTTGTACCTTTAAGAGCGGTTATTTCGCCTATATTGCCCTCAATAATCTGAGTTTCAATTTCGGAATATTCCGGATAATCGAGACGAATCTTGAGATGCTGAATAAAAGGTCTGTTTATCACGCTGACATTATATACTTCGGAAGAATAATTCACCCATGATTTAAGCACTTTCGGATCTTTGGCATAGAACCGATAATTGAAACTTTCTGCTACGCCTGGAATTTCAAATCGAAAACGATTATCGTTTTCGGCTTTCATAGCGTGAGAATTTACTCCGGATCTGCTTTCTATTTCGATGAACATTTCAGAAGGGATCAGTATTCCTGAGGCGGTAGCAGC
>CBDUTM010000371.1:0-2529 GCA_965369985.1 uncultured bacterium
CCAATACACACTCAGTTTTATAAATATTTGTCATATTAATTTTATTGTATCGTGTTTTTAAGATGATAAGTATAAGAATTAAATTTGAAAATAATGATAAAAAATGAGCTCTGCTTTCATTTAGAATTTTTTTAAGGTTCAATTTTGCTTATTTAATATTTGGCTTAAAACTTACGAGATGAATTATTTTCATCCGACCGAAACTCGAATGGCAATCCGAAGATCAAGTAAAAGATTAAAAATGAAGTCATGATCCAATATGGAAATAATGGCATAAAACAGGTCAACCCTACCATATATGCTCCTGCGCCCAATCCTCCAAGGGGATTTATCAACGCCATAAAAATGGAAAAAACAATTAGCAATAAAATAAGCGCTATAGGTTCGATAATTAATGATTTATTCATGAATTTCTCTCCCTTTTATAATAACGGTTAATGCTTTCATTATTAATTAGGCAATTCCTGTGCCAGATTGCTTATGAATTCGTGTAGAAGTAATAAATGACTGTTAATATATATATTACAGTTACTTACGATAATATTTGTAACTGTTTAATATCCTCCATATGCGTCCGTTTTACCGTAACTTGGAACCGCTGATGAAGATTTCTTATTTCTGAGAAGATGCTATTTAATTTACCCGCTTTATGCCCTCAAGATTTGATAGCTCTCTCTCTAATAAACCATTTATTGACTCGAAATTATGCAATCCATAAGAGCCTTCCCTGTTAATTATATTCAATAATTTTTTAGCTTCTCTGATTCTTGTAATCTCCGATTTCATTAGCTTTTGATTATTTAACAAAAGAATATTATTTGTAATATCTTCGATTAAACCGAAATTTATCTCTTTCCACTCTGATACCATCTGTCCGTAATCGTCATCATGACATTCCACACATTGCTCAGATGGCGTACGCACTATATTTCCATGATCGTTTCGGTGACATTCATTACAGGATATTTCTTCTTCGAACATTATGTCCGGTTCGAGATCTGAATATCCTGATATTTCGCCCGAGTAAAATTGAAATTGTATTTCGTGGCAGTAAGAACACTCTTTTTCTTCCTGTGTATGGTGGCAGCTCAAACATTGTGATTTTTCGAGTTTTAATTCCCCGTGTCTGTTTACATTTGAATGGCAGGTTTTGCATTCAAGTTCGACTTTCACGAGGTGCTTTTCGTGGGAATATTCCAATCCGAATACAGTTACAACATCATCGACCACATCCACATGGCAGTTTATACAATCGCCGGGAATTACATTTGAGCTCCTTTCAAACTCTGATACTTCGAAATCCACACCGATCATTTCAACAACTTCGCTCATACTCTTCCCTGCTTCCGAGAGAAGTTCTTCGGAAAATCTTATGTTGTGCACCGCCTTCCCGCGATTAACGAGCTCTATATAACCGAATGCTTTTTCCAGTTCCTGATTAACTTTACTTCTTTTACTATTATCGAGTTTTACTCCCTCAACAAGATCAGTTAGATGGCGGTAATCATTCATCCCGATTTTTATTCTCTTGTCAGCAAAGTCTTCCCATAGTTTAAAAAGTCTTGAGTAACCCTCGCCGTGGCACTTTTCGCATGACTTACCTTTAGCTTTGAAAGTTTCCTCCCCGATATTCCCGGTTTCTTCATGGAAGATATGACACCCTTTACAATTCAAGCCGATTTCCTGCATCGGATTCGGCATTGTTGTATGACCATTCAACACACCGCTGAATAAGGTTCTCTGTGCTATGTGTAAATTGACATGACAGCTTGAACAGTCATCCGAATCACTTTCTGATGTTTTCACGATCTTGTGCTGAATAGTCAGGTGGCACTGGAGACATTCTATTTTGTGATCAGCTATATGAACCTTGTGGAGAAATTCACCGTCATTTATTTTTTCTAATCTATCCGGTTCGAAATGACAATCATAACATACTTCAAGATGCACAGCCCCGTCACCCACTATAGTATTTGTATGGCACTGTAGGCAATCGTATCCCTTCTCGAAGACATTGGAATGATCATATCTTATCTGATCCTGAATCTCTATAAAGTTCTCTTGCTTGTGACAAAGTGTGCATTCTGCTAACCCTAACCCGGCTGACTCATTCTTGAAATGGCATAAGAAACAGGTCGTTTCAGTTACTGTAATATGATCACCTTGAACGATCTGAGAATGACATGATGTGCAACGGAGACTCTTTCCTCTACGCAATTCTGACAGGTGAGGCCCGTGGTCAAACGTTATTCCCTCTTTAAATCTGACGCTTCCTTCCAATAAACGCTCAACGTGACAGCCGGAACGAAGACATGATGCGTCAGATATTTCAGCCCACGGCTTTGACCTTTTATAAGCGTTCGTCACATATTTTGCTACCTGAAGAAGACCTTCGATCTTACCTCGCATTGTTCCTGCTAATCCCGGTTCAAAGTGACAATCGGTACAATCAACATCTTTATGAGCCGACTGCTGCCAACCTTCATAGAACGGAACCATATAGTGACAAGTACTGCAAAATGATGGTCG
>CBDUTM010000372.1:0-2522 GCA_965369985.1 uncultured bacterium
GACGCGAATGCCTCCCCACGCTTGGGACCTATCCCATTCAGATACTGAATGGGCGTGGAAAGATTCAGATCAGCTAGCGGATTTTCATTTTTCATTCTGAGGGATAGGATAAATGCAGATTGTGCTTTTCTTAAGAAGCATTCGTAACCCATTCAAGGTTGGTTTTTATCTTAAAGATCTTTGCGCTGAAATCTTTCTCCTTCTGCCGTTCTTTTTCTACTATATCATCAGGAGCGTTTTGTAAAAACGATTTATCAGAAAGTTTCTTTTTGACTGTTAGAAGAGCTTTCTCCACATTATCCAGATCTTTATTAAGTCGTTCAGCTTCGACATCTGTATCGATCAAACCTTCAAGCGGCACTATCAGCTCAATATTTCCTACAACATCAGTTGCGGCTAACTTATCCCGATCTACTTTTCCATTAAAGCTTATAGAATCCAATTTGCAAAGATTTCCGATATATGAACTGTTATCTTCTATGATCTTTGTTTCAGCATCAGTTGCGCCTACAATGATCAAGGAGCCTTTTACTGACGGAGGAACACTCATTTGACTGCGTATAGTGCGAACAGAAGTGCTCAGTGCCTGTATCAAGGTCATATCCTTTTCCGCCTGCGAATTTATCATCTCCTGACTTGATTCGGGATAAGCGCTGAGCATAATGCTTTCTTCGCCTGACAATGTGGAATACACTTCTTCGGTGACAAAAGGAACGAAAGGATGTAACAGCTGCATCGCTCCTTTTAATACCGTTACGGCTACGGCAAGCGCCGAATCTTTTCCTTCTTCATCTTCAGAGTATAGACGTTCCTTTATCAATTCCAGATACCAGTCGCAGTATTCTCCCCAGAAAAACTTATAAGCCTTATCTAATGCGCTAGAAAGTTTGAAGTTATCAATTTCTTGATCAATTTCGGATATAGCTCTGTTATACCTTGATAGAATCCACCGGTCGGCTAGCTCCAATTTATCAATCTGAATCTCAGGCAGTTGAGTTTCGTCTAAATGAGAATATATAAATCGAAATGCGTTCCAGATCTTATTCGTAAAGTTTCTTCCGATTTCAAATTCTTTTTCGCTTACCCTGATATCCAATCCCTCGGGAGCAAGGCTCATCAATGTAAATCTAACGGCATCGGCGCTATACATCTCCACCATTTTTATCGGGTCTATCCCATTGCCCAGCGATTTACTCATTTTTCGCCCTTGTTCATCCCGGACTACACCGTGAAGATAAACATCTGTGAACGGTATATTTTCCATAAATTCCAAACCTGTCATGATCATCCGCGCTACCCAAAAAAAGAGTATATCCTGACCGGTAACAAGAGTATTTGTAGGATAAAATTTTTCCAATTCCTTTGTTTTTCCGGGCCATCCCAAAGTAGAAAAAGGCCACAGACCAGAGGAAAACCATGTATCAAGCACGTCCGGGTCCTGTTTTAATTTACCTGAACATTTGGAACATTCTTTCGGCTCTTCCCGGGCAACGATAACTTCGCCGCACTCGGTGCAGTGATATGCCGGAATTCTATGTCCCCACCAGAGTTGTCTTGAAATGCACCAATCTCTGATATTTTCCATCCAATGATAATATGTTTTATCCCACTTGGCGGGATGAATCTTTATCTTTTTTGATTTTACCGCATCGAGTGCTTTTTCTGCTAAGGGCCCGATCTTCACAAACCACTGTGTAGATAAATAAGGCTCCACAATTGTTCCGCACCGGTAGCAATGTCCAACGCTGTGAGTATGATCTTCAACTTTTACCAGAAGATCTTGTTCTTGGAGATGAGCTACAACCGCTTCTCTCGCCTTAAATCGGTCCAAGCCGGCGTACGGTCCCGCGTTTTTATTCAGAGTGCCGTCTTCGTTTAGAATTTGGATGCTGTCAAGATCATGGCGTTTTCCCATTTGAAAATCGTTCGGATCGTGTGCAGGAGTAACCTTTACCACACCCGTACCAAATTCAGGGTCTACAAAGGAATCTTCGATTACGCGAAGTTTTCTGTCGAGTAGCGGCAGGATCACCGTCTTCCCGATTAAATCTTTATACCTTTCATCTTTAGGATTTATCGCCACGGCTGCGTCGCCTAACATAGTCTCAGGTCGTGTGGTTGCTACCGTTACGGTGTCTTTACTACCCTCCACACTGTATTTGATATGCCAGAGTGACCCGTTTATTTCTTTGTGCTCGGCTTCTTCATCCGAAAGAGCCGTTCCGCAGCGTGGACACCAGTTAATAATATACTTTCCTCTGTATATCAAATCGCGTTCATAGAGAGAAACGAAAACTTCTTTTACAGCCAATGAAAGACCTTCATCCATTGTGAATCGCTCTCTCTCCCAATCGCATGAGCAACCGAGTAGTTGTAACTGTTCCGTTATCCTACTGCCCTTTTCTTCTTTCCATTTCCATACTCTTTCGATAAATTTCTCTCTACCGAGTTTATGTCTGTCGAGGCCCTCTTTCTCCAGCTGCTTTTCCACGACATTCTGAGTTGCGATGCCTGCATGATCG
>CBDUTM010000373.1:0-2510 GCA_965369985.1 uncultured bacterium
TTTCACCCAGAAAAACGGTGTAAATTTAGCTTTATCGCCTGTGAGTTTGTTCAGGTTATATGCGTCGAACAGATCCCCGTTTTTCATTACATATAGAATTTCCATAGAGTTTTTTATATCGTCAAGCGGATCAGAGTTCAGCACTATCAGATCAGCTATTTTACCTGTCTCTAATGAACCTATATCCGATTGCAATCCGCCTGAATAAGCTCCGGTATATGTGGCGCTTATCAGCGCATCATGGTTTGACATTCCGCCGGACGCCATCATCCATAGTTCCCAGTGGGCGCCAATTCCTTGCTGCTCGCCATGTGAACCTAACCCTACATACCCGCCTGCTTCCACGATATCTTTAGCGCCTTTAGCAATACCTTTAAAATGATAATCATCATCAAGAAGCAGTGTGCGACGGAGACCGTTTTGGTCTATTTCTCCATGCGGAGTGAAATTTCGTAATTTGTCGTCGGCGTGTATATCATATTTCGCCCGCCAATAATGTTGTGAAAACTGTCCTCCATAAGATACTACAAGAGTGGGGGTGTAATAAGTCTTCGCCCGGGCGATAAGTTCTACCACATCCTTATATAACGGTACGACCGGCAGACTGTGCTCGAATCCCGTATAGCCGTCAAGAACCATAGAAAGGTCGGTCTTCAGGTCGCCACCGCCTTCCGCAGTAACGTTGAGACCTGCTTTAGCCGCTTCCATGATCACCCATTGCCGCTGAATACGTCTATGCTGCATATACAGTTTCAAAAAGTCGGCTCCTATTTCTTTATACCTTCTAACATGGTGTATTGCCGCTTTCTCGTCCGGAATTTTTACCAGTGCCGGATACATAACATTGCCCGTGCTATAAATACGCGGTCCGATAATATCGCCATGCTCGACCAATTCCGATGCCGCGAACACCTGTTTATTCGAATTTGACGGATCCCGGGTTGTCGTTACACCATATGCAAGGTTTGCGGCATAAGAGGCTACTCTGTTAGGAATAATATCCGGCTGAGGTCCGAGATGAGCGTGTATATCCACAAACCCCGGTATTATCGTCTTGCCGCTCAAATCAAATTTTTGCGCTCCCGCCGGAATTGACAGCGTTCCTGACTTACCGATCGCTGTGATCCGATTGCCTTCAACAACTATATCGCCCATTTCCATAATTTCATAACCGTTCATCGTTATGATGCGGGCGTTCAGCAGAGCAACCTTACTCGAAGGCACAGCTCGTTTTACGGTTAGCTTTATATCATACGATCTCGGATTAAATTCAGGCTCTTCGTCTTCATCCTCATCATCATCTTTCTTTGAATCCTCCGAATCAGAGTCTTCTTTATCCTCATCTTCGTCCTCGTCCTCGTCATCATCCGGTTTTTCTACAAACTTTGCGCGCACCGAATCAAGTGAGAGAGAGAAAAACTTATCAGCAAATCCCCAAGTAATACTGTCACCGGATCTCGACCAATTAATGTAGAATGCGCCTTCTTTTGTTATTTTCTTCAGCGGCACGGGTGAACTGCTTGTGGACATTGTTATTTCATCTTTACCCAATTTCGGGAAGGCGGAAAGAAATGCGTTGCTATAACTTGTGAACAATATCCATTTCTCATCAGGTGAAGGCACTATCTCAGTCGGACCCGTGAATATCAGATGAGTTTTTTCGTCTATTCCGTCTATTCTGACAGATTTGAACGCTGTTCTTCCGGGGCCGCCCGGTTTTGCGGATGGCAATCCGGCACTGAAATACACTCTCGAAGCGTCCCTGTTAAAAATCGGACGTGTCAGAACACCGGGTGAACGGATGATACGGTGCTGGGTTCCGCCTTTTGAAGACATCCACTTTAAGTCTCTGATTTCGCTGTATTCCTCTGCAAGCCATGCCTTTGAACTTCCGGCTAAAAACAATATTTTACTCCCATCGCGGGAAAAGGAGGGATTAGCATAAAATCCGTTTCTTTTGGTGATCTGTTTCGATTTTCCCCCCTTCGAGGATACCTTCATGATATGACCACCGGATTTATCCGACCAGGAAACATAAACTATATCTTTTCCGTTGGGTGAAAACAGAGGCATATATTCTAAGCGGTCATCTTTGGTTAATCGCCTGATCCTGCCGTTTTTTGTTTCCATAGAATAAAGTTTTCCCACAGCGCTAAAAACTATCTTATCGCCTTTTGGAGATAATGAAGGCCATCTTATCTGCCTCACACTGATATCCGCCTCGTTTATCTTATCCTTAAAATAAACAAGCGGACCAAGTCCTTGTTTAACTTTAGCATTGAACGGAATAACGGTGTCGTTTTTACCATCCACAGAAATTTTATGTATTTTCCCGCCATAACTGATCACCACATACCTGCCATCACGAGTAAAACTATAACCCGGTAATACATCATTAACCGCAAATCCTTGCTGATCATCTCGCTGCGTAGGATACGCTAGCCAGTGTTCTTCACGAGTTTCAAGATTTTGCAGCATTATACCGGTATGGAAATCATAACGTGTAGCAT
>CBDUTM010000374.1:0-2501 GCA_965369985.1 uncultured bacterium
TACATAACCATCGAAAAATTTTGAGCCATAAAATTTTCCAAGTGCAGAAAAACCTATGACATTATCAGGATGTTCATCAACAAATTCGTTCGCCAGTTTGATTCCTTCATCGTCCATATCTTCTGATCTATAAATGTCAAAAATATGAACGTATGGCACTATGAATTCAGGATCTAATTCAAGCGTGATCTCAAACTCTCTAAGAGCCAATAACCTATCCTTGTCGCCATTATGGAAATACGCTTCTCCTAACTGGTAATGAGCCTGTTTGTAGTCTTTATTTTCCGTCAGTATTTCACTAAATATCTCTTCAGACTTTTCATATTCCTGGTTCAAAAAATATCCCAGACCTTCTATCAGCATCAGCTCGGCTCTCGTTAAAGCGCCGGGATGTCTCTTTAATTGAGCAATTGTTTTCCTTGATCTTGGATAGGGTGGTATATTTTCATTCCATACTTGCGCTTGTCCCAGATAAAAAAGCGCCTGCGAGAAAGTGCTGTCAATTTCAACTGCGCGACTAAGCAGTTCTTCGGCTTCCACATTTTCGAATTCGTAATATTTTTCCAATCCCTCAATATAAAGCCTATATGCTTCTTTTGAATTGGTCGTCACGTCGGCTATTGGATTAGAAGCTTCTGCTGAAGCGGCTGTGCTGACTCCAAGGTGTGTTCTTATCTGGTCACCAAGCGCGTCAATTACAGCAAAGAGGTCTGCTCCTTCCGACCGCTGTGCGTTAAGAACCTTGCCGTCGGATACGCCTTCTATCTGAGTCGTAAGCATCAGCTTTTCACCTATTTGTGACAGGCTGCCTGTTAGCATCCACCTTGCTCTAGCTTCCCGGGCGATCTCGCTGGCGTTCTCTCTTGATATCGGCTTGTTTCCGTTTCCTTTAAATTTTTTGGCAATATCATATAGCCGCTGGCTACCGATAATCCTCAAAGACTGTGTCTGTGAAAGGTCAGTGATAAGCAGTTCTCTTATCATGCGTGTAAGGTTTTGAGGATCATCCGGATCAGAGATATTTTCAATGAAGAGCACCGCAACGGAATTTTCATCGGCGACTATCTCCTGCACATTGCCGTCTCCCGGAAAGAATTTCAGCGCCAACCATACAAATAGAATAGCGGCTGCTATTGAAGCATATTTGACTATATTAGATTTTTTAGAAATTATTTCAGATGATACTTTTTCAGCGACTACTTCTTCCTCTTCAGCTGCCGCGGTAACAGGTTCTTCAGCTTTAGAAAGAGCATATACCTCCATATCGTCTTCTACATTCTTGAGTTCTGTTTTTCCGAGAGATCTGGCGCTTATGTCGGGATGACTTTTTACCTGCCTGTACACTTCCTGAGAAACACAAATTCCGCCGGGTTCCGCAAGCGGTTCCAGACGTGAAGCCACATTAACCCCGTCACCGTAAACTTCATCACCATCTGATACAACGTCGCCAATATGAATGCCTATCCGGAGAGTCATTTCCTTCTCGACTTTCAATACATACTGGATCTCGAATCCGCAATTAACCGCCTCTATTGCGCTGTCGAATGTGCAGAAAGTGCCGTCCCCTACATACTGCAAAACCGTACCGCTGTGCTTCTCGATGAGCGGTTTCATCAGGTCGCGATGACGCTGAATGAGCTCGCGGGCTTTGCTCTCATCCTTCTGCATCAGAGAAGTATAACCCACCATATCGGTGAACATTATTGCAGCTAACTTCCGTTTAGGTTCGGATGCCATTCACTTTCCCCATATATATCAAATCAATGTCTTACAAATTTAAGACATCAAGATAGCTAACAGTGAATTCTCTCGCAAGATAAATGATTACCTATCTTGTCATATTATCTTATCAATCCTTTTTGTCGATACTTTTCGGTGTATTTCCGGTAAAGTTCTTTATGCTTATTATCGAGATCGACCTTCCTGCCCTGAATATATTCCATTTCAATTACTGTAGTGATCTCCAGCGGAGTTCCGTTTGTAACGATCAGCGTGGCATCTTTGCCAGCTTCTAAAGACCCGACCCTATCATCAATACCCATTATCTCGGCAGCATAGAGAGTCAATCCTTTGATCGCCTCATCCGCGGGAAGACCGTGAGCGACTGACATTGCGGCGTTAAATCTGATATTTGATTGATGACCAAAGCGGGTTGCAAAACCGAAACAAAACTTTACACCGGCTTCGTGGAGCTTACTTGCAAGTGAATATGATACATCGTATGGATCCCAATTTCTCGCTGGTCGCCTAAACACATTGGTTACAACTACCGGAATATTCATTCTTTTCAATTCATCCGTGATTCGCCAGGAATCATTAGCTCCCCTGAGGACGATCTTAACACCTTCGGACTCAGCCCAATCGATCGCAGATTGAATTTGAATCAGTTTATTTGCTACTATCCACATCGGTAACTCACCTTTCAGGACAGGGATCATCGCTTCAAGCCTTAGATCAGTTTCATGATATGGTATACCTCTACTACCGGTTGCATCTTTAGC
>CBDUTM010000375.1:0-2494 GCA_965369985.1 uncultured bacterium
ATAAGGTTCTAAGAATATTGCCTAAAGCGTTTGAAAATTTTGAGGTAAACTTAATGGATAAAGTAGCGCTTTCTGATAATATAGAGATTGAACCAATGATTTATGACAAAATTGATGAAAGAAAAAAGGCGCGAGAATTAAAGGATTGGAAATTATCTGATAAAATTCGTGATGAAATATATGAATTAGGATATGTCTTGGAAGATTTACCTGATGGTACAGTACCGAGGAAGCGACGATAATTTCAACCCAAACCGCTTGATTATTTCGATAGATAAAAATATATTAACGTAACCTAAATTGAATGTTAAAACGTTTTCTATTGTAGACAATATACGCCGTACACTCGAAAGAGTGAGGGCAGCTGAACAGCGTTCCGGAAGAGAAAGCGGAGAAGTCAGGGTGATAGGAATAACGAAAACATTAGGTTCTGAGACTATTCGGGATGCGATCAGCGAAGGTATAACGGAAATAGGTGAAAATAGAGTGCAGGAAGCAGCATGGAAATTTCCGGAAGTAGAAGGAGAATTCAAAAAACATCTGGTGGGTCATCTTCAGACCAATAAAGTTAAAAAAGCATTGGAACTATTCGATGTTATACATTCTGTGGACAGCTTGAAAATTGCCTCGAAGATAGCAAATCATGGCGCCGGTGGAAAAGAACTGCTTCTGGAAGTAAACACTTCAGGCGAAAGTACTAAATTCGGAGTGGATCCGGACAGTGTATTGGACGTTCTCTCGGAAATATCAGAGACAACGGGGCTTAATATGAGCGGACTAATGACAATCGGTCCTCACACTGACAACGAGGATGAGATTCGAGCGGCGTTTAAATTATTGAAACAGCTCTATGACGAAGTAGCTAAATCCGGGATGAACGGCATTGAGATGAGTGGTCTTTCAATGGGAATGACGAACGATTTCGAAATTGCTATTGAAGAGGGCGCTACAATGGTCCGGATCGGACGCGCACTTTTCGGTGAACGGGTGTGAGGGGAGGTAGATGGTAATAATCGGCAACTTATTAGTGGCAATCGGAAAGATATTGGATCTCATAATAAGCTTAGGATACATCTTATTTATTATAAGGGCGGTCATCTCGTGGGTTGAGATCGATAGAAGCAGCCAATTTTACAGTTTTTTAATAAACATAACAGAACCGGTTCTCGAACCGATAAGAAGATATATGCCTGGTGGAGCAGTTGATTTTTCACCAATGGCAGCAATGTTAATTTTATATTTCGCTGATATATTCGTTGTCGAAAGCCTTCTCGATATCGGATTCAGGCTTAAGTAAGGCTGGAGGTACCATTGAAGCTTACACCAATTGATATAAGGAAGTGGGAATTCAAAAAGGGAATGCGCGGCTTTGATAAGTACGAGGTTCAGGCATTCCTCGAACTTGCGGCAGAAGAATTTGAGAAATTACAACAAGACCGCAGGGAGTTTGAGCAAAAGAGCAAACGCCTTGAAAAAGAAATAGAAGAGTATAGAAGGGTGGAAAAAAGCCTTCAGGATACTCTCGTAAGTGCAAAAGAAACAACAGATCGCTCAATGGAAAATTCCAGAAAGGAAGCAGAGCTTATTGTGGGCGATGCTGAGCTTCATGCTGATAAAATATTGGAGGGTGCCAGAAAAAAAGCATCAAAAATTGAAGATGAGATCACCAGGTTAACAGTCTTAAGAGATTCATTCGCGGTGAAACTTAAAGGGATACTAAGTTCTCAGGTTGAATTATTGGATATGTTTGGCGAGGTTAACGTCGAAGAAAAAGAATTTCGTGTTGCCGATGATAAGGTCGAAGATATAGTAGAAGTCAAAGAACAAAAGGATGACGAACCTGAAGAACCTCCGGCGATATCTCCTGAGCCGGAAAGCGAAAGCAATCCTTTTGAAGACGTCATCGATGACATAGTTGAAGAGAAAAGTGAATGATATAAGCCTCTACCAACGGTTTTTATCAGCCTCAGAGGCGATTCGAAGTGATTTTCAATATGATAGTAAAAGAGCGTTTTTTCTTGGGAATGAACAGTTATCAGCAATAAAATATCCCACTGATAAATTTATAGAGTATTCTGCTCTGCCCGGTTTTGAAGATCAAAAGATCGTATTCGGAGGAATTCAGTTCGGAGGTCCGGCTCCGGGTGTACTCTTAGTCACAGAGCCGGTGTTTGAGGATGGTGTTCAATATGATGTTCGGCTTAAAGCTCTCGGCATAAGATTACTTCAGCTGCTGGGTATTGAGGAACTGATCATTTTTGGAAAAGGCGAACAAATAAATAAGGAAACTGATGAAGAACAGCTGTTTTGGGCGGAAGATCATATAAACCTTTCCGGCAGCAATCCATTGGTAGGGCACAATCTTGATGAGCTTGGTGAACGATTTCCTGATATGTCCGGGGTTTATGATTCGGAATTGACGTCTAATGGAATAAAGGCTACAGAAAATTTAGGATTAAACATAATAAAGGGTGTTTGGGTGTCGGCTTGGAAT
>CBDUTM010000376.1:0-2478 GCA_965369985.1 uncultured bacterium
TTCCTTATTCGCCGTCAATTCAGGTTTCCACGCGTACCGGAAGAGATATTGCAACTTCACTTCCCACTAACAGCCGAACTAAACCTCAAACATTTAATTTAGATATTCAGGCTCATAAGGCAATATCTTTTGGAAAAATTGGAGGAAAGATATTTTTTAGGATATTTAACGTATTTGACAGGCGTAACGCTCTAAATGTTTTCGCAGATACAGGACAGCCGGATGTTACTTTAAATACAGCCAATTTACAAGAATCTACTATACGTCTTAATACTATTGGTCAATGGCATAATTTTCCCACTAACTACTCGGTTCCGAGAAATATTCAGTGGGGATTGGACTTATTTTTCTAATGAAGCATATAAGACTTTATATCCTGCTTAGTATACTCGTTCTACTGCTATCTACGGCAACAGAATCTTTCGCGCAGAATGGCAACGGTCACATTCCTTCTAAGGAACGGGCGGATGCTTCATCAGCAAGGAAGACAGATATAGATGGAAATCTTGTTAGAGCCACTATCTTTAATACGGGGCTGACAGGCAGAACAGGTGCAACACCGGATGAGATTCCGTACGAATGGCCAAAAAATACGGGTCAGCACTATATTGCGCTCACTGCAATATTTGTTGGCGGAGAAGTGGTGGATGAAGACGGTGGAACAATTAAAATAGTTATGACACCGCTTGGCAGGACAAGCCCATTGGGTGGTTCGTGGGAGTGGGAACCGGTTCCGGATTACCATAATCCAAATTCGACATTTATTGCAAAAAGCACAGTTTCTATTTCATGGCCGGATTGTTGGCCTGATAAGGTGGAAGATTTGAATGATCCGGGTTGGTGCGGTTCGTGGAACGGTTTTTTCGGTAAAGATCAATTCAATGCCGATCAGGAATTATTTTTTAAAGCATCCGATGACTTGTATAGCAAATTTAATTATTTTCCTGATTCAACCGATGTGACGCGAAGGGGACTCGGGCTTATCGTAAGTTCAAGAGTACTGGCATGGTCTCAGGTGTTGGTATCCGATGTTGTTTATGTTATAAATGAAATCAAAAATGACGGCACAAAGGCGATTGACAAAACTTCTTTTGCCATCTGGCTTGCAGATTTGGTGGGCGGTGACGGCGATGCATCTGATGATGATCCCTCGTTTGACCAAACAAATGACGTCGCATGGTCTAAAGATAAAGATGGTATAGGGAATGAGGCCTTCGGAACTGATCCGGTAGGAATTGCCGCAACAACTTTTCTTGAAACTCCCGGTAACGCGCTTGATGGAATTGATAACGATGGGGATGCGGACGATCTTGATAATGCCGCTCTCTTAGCAGAATGGGATGCAACCCTGGTTCCGAATTTTCTGGATACCGATTTTCTTCCAAGAGATTTACTGCCTGGTGATAAGCTAGTATTGATCGATCCGATTGATTTTTCCAGAAGGATAGTAGAATACCCGGCTGGAGGAGGAACAGCTACTTCTATGGGTATCTCTTTTGACCTTCCGGCTCAGGGAATTGCACTTGTAGAAACTTCTCAAGTCCAAATTCACAATCTTATTGATGACGACCTCGACGGATTGATAGATGAAACCGGACCTTTACATCTTACTCGATTGAAACGTGACGGGACTGTCGTACCGGTCAGATTTATAAATTATCTCGCATTTGACGTTGGAGATACACTCAAGCGCGGATTACTCGTTCCCGGAATGGCAACTCCATATTCACAATCCACTGTGGCGCCAATGATAGATGAGTCACGCGAGGATTTGGTAGATAATGACCGCGACTGGATTTCATCGTCTGATGATTTAGGTTTTGATGGACTCAAAGAATCCGGCGATGAAGGAGAATTTGACGGATTGCCAAATTCGGGATTTGGTACGAATCTACCCGGAGAGCCTAATATTGATAAAACCGATGTATCCGAGTCCGATCAACTTGGAATGACGGGAGCGTCATTCATAGGAGCGGGCAGCGTGCCGATGAGTTTCGATAGCAGACTTTGGAGCTTATTTCTTACTCCGGGTAATTTTTTCGATCCGAATGCACAAAAACCCACAGATACCGATCTCTTTTTTAATTCCGGATTCTTTCCGCTTCTTGCAGGACAAACGGAACGAATTTCTTTGGCAGTAGTTCTGGGCACGGATGAAGACGATGCCATTCGTAACAGGGATGTAGCTTTGCAAGCTTATCTCGCCGATTACCAGTTCGCGAAAGCTCCTAATACTCCAATGTTAGTGGCGGTACCGGGAGACGGATATGTTACATTATACTGGGATAGTTTTGCTGAGGAATCTTTTGATCGGTTCATGGCGGATAGAGGTTTAACCGGGTTTGATTTCGAAGGGTATAAGATATATAAAGGAACTGAACCGGCCTTTAAAGATGCATTTAAAATAACAGACTCTGATGGAAATCTCACATTCAATAAACCGATTATGCAATTTGACTTGAAAGACGGAGTTTTCGG
>CBDUTM010000377.1:0-2477 GCA_965369985.1 uncultured bacterium
CATATCAGCTTTCCGATTGCTTGAAAATAAGAGATAATTACCATCCGGAGATATAACGGGACAATAATCCAATCCGGCTGAATTTATTTTTTCTCCGAGATTTTTCGCCTCACCCCAGCTATCATCATCGTTTCTCAGGCTCAGGTATATGTCACCGCTGCCGTATGTGTCCGCTCTCCGATAAGAAGTAAACAGTAAAAATTTTCCATCCGGAGAGACGAATGCATTGAAGTCATATTTTTCACTGTTGACGGACGCTCCGAGATTTTCACGCTCTGCATAGCTGCCATCTATAAATCTTGAACGGTAAATATCTTCCAACCCAAAGCCTCCCTCATACTCTCCCGTCCAATAAATTGTTCCGTCAGATGAAACCGACGGATAAAATTCGTCACCCTTGCTGTTTATCGGAACACCGATATTTTGTGCTTCTGACCAGCCATCCTCGGTCCGATCAACAAACCAAATATCCCAGTCTTTTTCATCGCCGATCCCGTTCAAAGGTCGTTTTGAAGCAAAATACAACCGCTCGCCATCAGGAGACACAAACGGTTCTAAGTCACTCTGTCTACCGGAAAATGATGCTACTTCAGGGGACGTCCAAACGCCGTCGCTTAATTTAGTCACCATGATAACCGAATGCGCGCTGGTTGGAGCGACGTATGAATAATAAAATTCTTTGCCGTCCGGTGAAAAAGAAGCATCCCTCTCGCTTCCGCCCGTTGAAATAAATCCGGGCGCAAACAGCTCCACACTATCGCCCGGAACTGCCTGACCGATATACTCTCCGGTTAGAACTGGCGCGTTCTTATCTTCCATACTGCTGCATCCACTTAAAATAGAAATTGTTAATACTGAAAATAACACTGCTGAATATTTTCCTGTCACAAGTTTTCCCCTTAATTATCATTTATAATATATTAATCCTGCAAAATATACGGAACAGAGACCATAAAGTTTTATCTTCTTAAGGTGATGATAATCATTTGGATTATTGAGGAATTATCGTAAATAGACAAGGATGGTAAATAAAATTAAATATTATCTCATCGGATCACTATTACTAATGGTAATCGGGTCAATGCTGACATCAAAACCGGAAACCGAAACTGATGATATGATGACGAAAAGTGAGTCAGGATTTCTGATACAAGAGGCAAACTATATTGCTTCAGGAGCGGTTATTTACTGGCGAAAGCCGATCGCCATGGGGGGCGGGAAAAAAAGTTTTCTGAAGATCAAAGATGTCTCGATCTTTGGTGTGGAACCTATTAATACTATCCGGATCCACCAAATTTCTAATGTGACGAAAGATGGATTCAGATTGACTTCAATCGGGATCTTAACCGGAGTAAAGGTGATTTCACAGATCAGCGGAAACGGTTTGGTTGGAACTCCTGTAGTGGAGAATCCGATTGCTAAATAACAGAAATGTGCCACTGGATTTATCTTTCTGAGCCCACTGAAATTGCGTTGCCCCTTGTAATAGATCGGATATGACTTTACTTCAGTAGCAGCATCTTCCGTGTCTGAACAAAATCATCTGCTTGCCCGCCATTAACCTGGCGGGACTGAAGTCGATAAAAATAAACTCCCGATGAAACATTAGACGCATTCCACCTGACCGAATATACACCTGCCCTTTGAACTTGGTTTACCAATTGCGCAACCTCATGACCACGCAGATCGTATATGGTTAAAATAGTCTTGGATTCTTTCGGCAAGATGTAGTCGATAGAAGTTACAGGATTAAATGGATTCGGATAATTTTGATATAGTGTATAAGCTACAGGAAGTGTGCCCTCATCCGCTACACTTACTACTAAACTCGAGATCTCTTTACTATAAGGACTTTCATTTCCTGATACATCAAATGAAGATATGCGATAATACTGCAGTGACTCGGTACCGATAGTTGTATCGAGAAAAAACGAATCCGGTGTTGAGAATGTGAATGTGGACATCGTATCGGGATCAAATCCCGGTTGAATTGAACGATACAAGGCAAAAAAATCGAGTTCACCGCCAACATTCGGATTCCAACTGAGTAGCAGATCGTCATCAATATGGACAGACGAAAATTCTAAAGGAGTCAGTGCGTCCGTAGGGTATTCTATTTTTAGTATCACCGGAAGATGGTCGGACGCGGTTCGAAAATTTATGTCGCTGACGAATGAATTAAAATTGAGCCCTGTATTGCCCGGTGTTTCATAAGAGCCGTCAACATATCTCAATAATTGCCCCCTGAAAAACCTTTCGGAGAGTAATATGAAGTCAAACCTGTCATCCAGACCGCCGGTTGATCCGCCCGATGTTGAAGTAGTCATTGTTGACTGCGTATGGATAGATTTAAATGACGAGTTGATATGCCAATTGCCCGGAGAGTCTATGGGATCTTCCAGATCGATCGCCATACTATTCATCAGAAACTGATATGCAGGTTCAGAAGACCTGTAAATATTAAAATCACCGGCAAA
>CBDUTM010000378.1:0-2476 GCA_965369985.1 uncultured bacterium
GATCCACTGCCTACTTAATTCCTGATAGCTTACACCCAAAACATATTCGATTACTTGATGGAACCTGGGATAAACCCATATGTTTTCCATCATAAGTAAGATTTTCTCATCTCCATATCTTTCGGAAATAAACGAAAGTAAATTCTCCCCCTCCTTGTACACCAAATAAGTGCCTGCTATTGTGTAAAGCCGTTCAGCAGGAACAATATACTTATTCAACACAGCGTCTCTTATGACCATTTCAGCCTGAGTATCCGATTTTCCGGACCAATATTCTGCTAATCCCTCCGAAAACCAGAAAGGAGGAAAACGAGGGTTAAATACTTTATGGTTTTTATTAACGCGTGTCACTTTTCCGCGCATAAATACATGATTAAGCTCGTGACGAATAACCCTTTTGAACCGGGTGATCGAACCATCACTGGGAATTACGACCCGTCCTTTGAAAAATTCGAAAAACCCTCCTATTCCTTCAGGCAGAAAATTCGGGATTACATTAGTTTGCTGGAAATAGAGATGAGCGCTATAAAAGATCAGCGGAACTTTGTAATTAAGAGTATGGTTGTACTTATTTTTAAGCACATCATAGGATTCTTCAGCCTCTTGTGCTCCTATGAGAGCAAGATGCTCCATTTCCGCATTATAATAAATTTCGAAATGTTCCGTTGACATAACTTGCCAATCAAATTTAGTATACTGGACCTTATTTCTACCAAATGAATGATATTGGGCAAAAACGGTTGAGCTACTCAGCATTAATATGCAGAGTATGACAAACATATTTACCATATTGCGTGGAATAGTCAATTTAATTCACTTTGGTTAGTGTAAATTCTTTAATTCTTCAACTAAACTATAGGGGGTAATAGTTCCATTTTCACTTTTATCTACTATACTATTTAGAAGTGAAATTCTCTCTTCAGTCCAAAAATCGCTATTTAATTCATCTGCAATAATATCTTTGACACGGTCTTTAAGCCTACTTTTTCGCCTCTCAAAAAGCCTATTCTCCGATTTCATCCATTTTTCGTGTTCATTTAGCGCATTCATTAAATCATCTATCCCTTCATTCTTAAGGGCACTTGTCTTAATGATCTTTGGAATCCATGCGCTTTCCTCTCTTAGATGAAGCATTGCTTGAAGAGCTGAATATGCCGAATCCGCCCCGGAATGGTCAGACTTGTTTAAAACAAAAATATCAGCAATTTCCATTAATCCTGCTTTCATAGCTTGAATTTCATCTCCTGAATCAGGGACTATGACAACTAAGGTAGTATCTGAACTTTCAGCTACATCCAATTCAGATTGTCCTACACCCACTGTTTCAATCATTATGACATCTTTTCCGGATGAATCAAGAATATCTACAACATCATTCGTAGTTTTTGAAATGCCTCCGGTACTTCCGCGGCTCGCCATACTTCTAAAAAAGAAATCTTTATTTAGGCTTAATTCTTGTAATCTCAGCCTATCACCTAAAAGCGCTCCTCCGGAAAATGGACTGGTAGGATCCACTGCGACTATACCAATACTTCTACCATCTTCCCGGTATAAACGTGTTAAGTTGTCAACGAGAGTACTCTTTCCGGCACCAGGAGGACCTGTGATGCCCAATCGATAAGCACCTCCGGTATGGGAATAGAGTTCTGAAAGCAATGAATTAGCATCCTTACTTTCATTTTCGACAGCAGATATAGCCCTTGCAATCGCTTTTTTGTTCCCGTTATATATGTCTTTTATGTTAACTGGCATACTAGTTTCAAAAATACTCTGTAAGAGAATGCGACGCAAGCCGAATTCGATACAATATTCTCTTTATACCTCATTAATTATTGAGTTAAATAACTTTATGGTCACAAATTATACTTAATACCGATTTGAATATGTGCTTAAGATTACTATTCTGAATTATTCGTAAGCAATGACACAAATACATCTATATCGTTAGTCGGTAACTTGCAGGCATAATTCTCGCAAACATAAGCCGTTGCAATATCACCGATTGGCAGCATGGATTTTATAATTTCCAAATTATCAGAGAGGAAATTATTTCTATCCTTAGAATCGGCTAAAAGAAGTACTTTATTAGGGATAAATAATTTGTGAAGTCTTTTTAAAAGCGCCTTCGTATCATCTCCTTCTGCTTCACCGGCAATTATTATCTGTTTTGGCTTAACCAGACTGAATTCGATAGCAGACAACATCTGAGGCAAAGCATGCGGAGCTCTTTCAAGCGCTGAAGAAAAGTATTCGAAGGTTTTATCTGCCTTTTCACGCAATTCCTTTTTATCAAGCATCTGAGATAAGCGCAGAAGGTTCATCACTGCAATAGAATTTCCTGTGGGTTCAGCGCCATCATAATCATCTCTCATTCGTACTATGAGGTGTTGGCTTCCTTCCGGAGTATCAAAAAACGCTCCGTTCTCTGGATCGTAAAATAGTTCAATCGTCCTCTCATTCAATTCCGCGGCTTTCT
>CBDUTM010000379.1:0-2468 GCA_965369985.1 uncultured bacterium
ATTCGTTCTTGCGAAATGTAAAAGCGGAGGAGAATCGCATTCCATTAAGCATAGTCCCCAATTCAACCGAAAGAATCTTCAATGTTTCGTGATGATTTATCATATTAAAATTAACTTAAACAATTAATTAGAGGAAAAATAATACTATTGACTATCCGTTCCCCAATAATTACTTTACCTTGCTCAATATAAAATGAGTTATAACGCTTGTTTCGGGTAATAAAATGGCGTTGAGGAGATGAATTGCTTAGTAGTATGACAGGATACGGAAGAGGGGAATCCGCCGGAGCTCACTGCACAGTCGCAGTGGAATTACGGTCGGTAAATAATCGGTATTGCGACGTCGTGCTACGAAATAATAAAGGTTTTATGCAATGGGATGACGAGGTCAGACGTTTAATTCAGAAAAGTCTTAACCGCGGGAAGATCTACGTTAATATAAATGTTGAAGCCGTGAACACGAACGGAAGTACTTCAAAGTTGGATTTCGATGCCGTAAAAAAATATGCTGATCTTTTAGAACAGATCAAGCAGCATGCAGGTATAGATGAACCGATTCAACTTAGTCATTTGCTTGCTAATAGCGATATATATGCTCAGCCATCGGAGGTTGATGAAGAAGATTTGCACAAGTTGATGCTTAAAGCTCTTGACGGCGCACTCAATCAGGTAGAAAATATGCGGAGTGAAGAAGGGAAAAAATTATCAGAAGATATTACAGAAAGAATAAATATGATAAAAGAAGAAGTGATAAGTATACAAAAATTATCTTCTGATAACGCTTCCAAGCGATTTGAAAAATTAAAATCGAGGGCTGAAGAACTTATCGGCAAAGGAGCTGAGAATGACCGGCTAAATCAAGAGCTTGCTCTGCTTTCAGATAAATTGGATATTTCTGAAGAATGTGTAAGATTAGACAGTCATCTCGGTCAATTCACCGATTATTTGGGAATTGACGAGCCTGTGGGTAAAAGACTCGATTTTTTATTACAGGAAATGAATCGTGAATCCAATACGATTTCTTCTAAGAGCAATAATGTATCGATATCTCATATAATCGTTGAGATGAGAAACGTAATTGAATCGTTACGAGAACAAGTACAAAATATAATTTGAACGAATTTGTCATCAGAAAATAATAGAGGTTTACTTGTGGTAGTATGCGCTCCATCCGGATCCGGGAAAACATCAATCTGTAGAGCATTTATGAGCAGAAATTCGCGATCAGGTTATTCCATATCTCTCACGACCCGCCCGTTAAGAGGAGATGAGCAAGATGGAGTTGATTACAGGTTTGTTAGTGACGAAGAATTTCAAAATGCGGTAGATAGAGGTGAATTTGTTGAGTATGAAAAGGTTCATGGCTCAATGTACGGCACGCGTAAGAAAGATATAGACACTGCGCTCAACAAGGGAAATATATTGTTGATTGATATTGATGTACATGGCGGCAGGGCAATAAAAGATGAATATCCGGATGACACGATCACCATTTTTATAAAACCGCCGTCTGTTGAGGAGCTGAAACGAAGACTTCAGGCAAGAGGAACTGAATCAGAAGAAAAAATTATTGAGCGTTTGGAACGCTACGAGTATGAACTGTTAAAAGCGAAAGATTTTGACATCATAATTGAAAACAAAGATTTTGATGTCGCTGTTAATGATTTTGAATCTGCAATAAATAATAAAGGAGGAAGTTAGCGAATGGGGTTAGAAACCATAAGAATGAGAGACTTGGACGGAAAAGCCGAAAATATGTATGAAGCAGTTACGGTTATGGCAAAACGAGCCAAGCACATAAATAATGTCAGACTTTCAAAAAAAGAAGAAATTTTAGATCATGACGACACTGAGGAATATTCAGCTGAACCGATAGTTCCGATAATCAACACCGTTAAAGAGACTAAAGTAGCTACCGTTGCGCTCAACGAATTTTTAAACGGCGAAATTGAATTCGAGTATATAGAGCCGATGCCTGTTTCTGAAGATGAAGTGTTGGATGAATCTACTGACGAAGAAAAAACCGAAGAGTCTTAAAGTATAAGAGTATGAATTTCAAGGATCAAAAGATAGTTCTCGGCGTAACAGGAGGAATCGCAATATATAAATCCGTATCATTATTGCGGGAATTGGTGAATGAGCATGGCGCTGAGGTACAGGTAATCATGAGTGACTCCGCTCTGAAGTTCATGACTCCGCTGATATTCGAGACATTCTCGGGAAAACCTGTATGGACGAGCATGTTCAGTGATGAAGAAACCGTTGGAGTACGTCATGTTAAAATTTCAAAGTGGGCTGACGTCGTAGTTGTATGTCCTGCAACTGCAAATATCATAGGAAAAGCGGCAAATGGAATAGCGGACGATCTGCTTTCAACTGTTATTTGTGATGCGGGTACAAAAACGATATTTGCTGCCGCGATGGAAACAGGTATGTATTATAATCCAATTGTTCAGGGAAACGTAACC
>CBDUTM010000380.1:0-2454 GCA_965369985.1 uncultured bacterium
CCTCTATTCGAAAATTTTACGAGAGTAATGGCTATATTTATGCTGAAATCACTGACTCTATTGAGGTAGTTAATCGTAAAGATATTATTATCCATCTGAATATCAAAGAAGGGAAACAGATCAAGATCTCAGAAATAAATATAAGGGGAAATGATCTTATTGCGGATACCGAGATTTTAAGGATGTTTGATTCGAAGTTGGGAAAACCGCTAAATCCTTACCTTTTGAGGAAAGACCTCGCTACTATCAGGTCTGCTTATCAGGCAAGAGGTAAGCCTTTTGCCCAATTCAGGAATGAATTTAAAGGCGATAAAGACATAACAGTTGTGATCGATGTAATAGAAAACGAAACTGTATTTATTGACAGCATAATAGTTCTTGGGACCCAAAAAGTAAATTCAAGCATCGTCATGAGAGAACTGGAAATTAATCCGAACGAAAAATTTAACAATGATCTGATTGAAAAAAGTCGAAAAAGAATATTTGAGACGGGGCTATTCTCAAATGTCACGATAACTCCCATTCGGAAAGATACTGTTAACAGGCGTCTTAATTTAGTAGTAACTGTTAAAGAAAGAAGGATGCGTCAATTAGGCGCTGAGATTGGATTTAAACAAAGAAGGATATTGGATATATCTGAGCCTGTTACGGATCTGAACACTGTTGGTGAATGGTATAATAGAAATCTCTGGTCCAGCGGGCGATTACTTCGATTCAAGGCGAATGCTTCAGTCAGTGTGAGTGAACGCGCCTCAGGGCAAACGCGATTTGAAGGGAGTTACACCGAACCCTGGATTTTCGGTCAAAGAGTCCCTACAACTTTTAGAGGATTTATAGAGCGTGAACGAATTAATGATCCGGAACCTATCACTTTAACAAGGTTCGGTGCGGATTTATCCTTGTGGAAAAAATTCAGCGACGAATTTTCTGCCCGATTATCCCAGGGGGTCACAATAACGCGTATAGTTGGAACTCTCGATAGTCTGACCGCAGATTCTTTGGGAATTAGAGATGAAGACAGGCAAAGGTCAATAAATATTTTGATAATAAATGACAAGAGGAAAAATGTATTTCTTCCGACTAATGGCTCTATTTTGACATTGGACGGAAAAATTTCCGGTGGAATTCTGGGCGGCACAAGTGATATAATCCGAGCAGAAGTTTCATGGAGTAGATATCAGCCATTTATTTTCAATAAATCTTGGACACTGGCTACAAGGTTTAAGGGTGGCTTTATCAACTCCTATGACGAATCATCTTTCATTCCTTTCTTTGACCGGTTGTTCCTTGGAGGCGGCAACTCGGTTAGAGGTTATAAAGAGCGTCAGTTAAAAGATTTCAGCGATGGGGAAGTCAATTCAATTTATAAACTTTTGATGAATATCGAGCTCCGTTTTCCAATTTTCTGGCGGTTTGGAGGCGAAGTTTTTGCGGATGGTGGAAATCTCTGGAACGAAATAGCGGTAGCGAATCCTGCGCATATGAGATACTCAATCGGAGCAGGAATTTCATTTATGACTCCAATGGGACCTGCAAGGCTTGATTATGGTTACAAATTAAATCCATCGGACAACGATATAGCCTCAGATGATTATAAACGCGATAGATATCACTTTGGATTACTCTTTGCTTTTTAACTATTCAATGCCGGGATTGGTTTTTTGATATCATTCGATAAATTCACTTTAAAAGCACAAGATTCGATTAAAAGAGCCGAGGAATTAGCCGGTGAAAGCAAAAGCCCTGAAATAACAAGCGGGCATCTGTTGAAGTCGATGTTGTCAGACGAGGCAAATACAGCATCCGCCATCATAAGTAAACTCGGCATCGCTACAGCTGATCTTGATAAATCAATAGAAAAAGTTCTCTCAAAATTACCAAAAGCATCGGGTGGAGGTATCGGAGCCCCCGGGTTATCACAGGAATTAGATGCGGTCCTAAACAAATCTCTTGAAGAATCGGTCTCTTTAAAGGATGAGTACATAAGTAATGAGCATCTTCTCATTGCAATGTCTACTACAGAAATATGTATGGTGCGGAAATCACTGAATAATCTCGGAGTAAAAAAAGAGGCGATACTCAATGTTCTTAAAGATATCAGAGGTAGCCAACGGGTAACAGACCAAAATCCTGAGGAAAAATATCAGGCTCTGAAGAGATATGGCAGAGATTTGAACGAATTAGCACAAATAGGAAAACTTGATCCTGTAATTGGTCGTGAAGAAGAAATTAGAAGAGTAATGCAGGTACTTTCGCGTCGCAGAAAAAATAATCCTGTTCTTATAGGCGAACCTGGAGTAGGAAAAACGGCGATCGTGGAGGGTATAGCATTCAGAATTGTCAGTGGTGATGTACCCGAGGGACTGAAAGATGTAAGAATAGTTGCTCTTGATATGGGTTCTCTAATTGCCGGCGCCAAGTTCAGAGGAGAATTTGAAGACAGGTTGAAAGCCG
>CBDUTM010000381.1:0-2451 GCA_965369985.1 uncultured bacterium
CCAGATGTAAAGTAACAAATTTTAAGCCGATTTGCAAGCAATTTGGTGAAAAAGGTCCCGATGAACGGCATTGAACGGTTCGCATTAGACTTCTGGACTATCGCCGCTCCGCTGGTTCTCGGCATTTTTATCGGCATACGGTTTCACTCAAACAGGGAAGAATGAACCGCCCGCTCTTATATGAAAGATGGTTGGAAGAAATAGAAAGCGGAGTTGCCGAACCGCCCGTTTCGCTGCTGAAATATCAGAGAATGGGAATAAACAGAAGGATCAAGTTTCTTTCCGGCTTAGGATTTTCAGAACATTTTGCCGAGGAGATAAAAGATAGTCTGTTCGAAAGCGATGAATTTGACCTGGCTATCTCTGATTATGCAGACGGCTCCGGGCAGAACGGAAATATCAGAGCGCTGAAAGCGTTGAACAGTGCGCGTGACCGCGTAATGACCAAAGCTGCTGACGAATTAGAATCTGTATTGGAAAATATTCAGCCAGTGAGAAGAAGACATTGAAAAATTATGGGTAAACGACCCGCATCGATGTTTTACTGGATGGACTTCGACAGGGACACCCGGGCTTTATCGCTGAAGGCTGTAGGAGGATGGATGCGAATAATGGGACAATTGCATTTCTCGAACGACAGAGGACGGAAACGACAATCGCTCAGATCCTGGGCAAACGTAACCGGATGCACTCCCTCCGAATTAGAAAAGATCATCTCCGAACTGAAAGAACACAAGGTCGGTAAATTTCGATTTTACAACGGACAACTAACTATTATTTCACGCAGAATGATCAGAGAAGAAGAGCAGCGGGACAGGGAGAACGATCGTGTCAGGCGATTCAGACAAAGGCGTAAGCAATGAATTCTCAACAACTTACAATCTGTTTATGTAACGGCGGTGTAACGCAGATGAAACGCCCGTGTAACAACGCTATTCAGTTTCAAGTTCAGCTTCTAAAGAGAGTGAGATGAGTATGGAGAAGGAGGTAGCGCGGCAAGTGCGAGATCTGTTCTACACGTACGGCGTCACGTTCAAATTCGGCGCAGCTCACATTCTCTCTGAGAACAAAGAACGGGCAAGAGTCTATACCGAACTTCTGAGTAAATTTAAAAGTGAGCATGTGGCGGAGGCAATAAACGATGCGTGTCTCGAATCGCCGCGAAAGATGCCGGCCGCATACGCTATCGTGAGCCACTGCCGGCGGTTGCGGGCGAAACAAAACAATCTGCTTTTAGCGGCGGGCGAGCAGAGAGGAATGGATGAAACGCACAAATTTGATTTCGATTCGGGAGAATGGCTGCCGAAATGACCGCATTCGAGAAAATTCATTTTGAAAACGTCCAACGGCTCTGGAAAGAGGACGGCGGACACCCGAACTGGACACTATACAACGATAATTACCGATGCAAGGTCCGGAAGGGGATATTTCAGTGGTTCGAGTTCCGCTTGCGCCACGGCTGGCATTTTATACCGAAAGAAGATATAATAAAGTAAGCATAAGTAACTACCACTCACGGCGTTACAACACATAGATAAAGTAATATAATAAAAGCATTGTGCGGTCAGGGCAAGCCCTAACCCGCACTTAAAGAAGTGACCACTCACGGAACTTCGCTCAAACTCCCTGAACGGGAAGGAGGAAGTCCGATGTCACTACATTTCATCACAGAAAAACAGAGTTATTCCACAGCGTTAGAAGAATCGCAATCGGCAAACCGATTTTACAAATTAATGACGAAACATCTGTGCGAATTCATACTTAACGCGCGAAAACTCACCGAGCGGCAGGTAGAAATATTCCTGTTGCGCGCAAAAGGGTTCACTTTCGAGGAGGTAGGGGAAATGCTCGGCGTCCGGAAGCAAACAGTGCACGAGTCATTTCTAAAAACGATCGAGACTTTGAAAGTAGGCGAAACAGGGATGTTCGAGCCTGACAGCGAGGAAGAATAATAGGCGGGGGACGCATATGAAATAAGGAATCAAAAATGATCACAATTATCGGATATCTGCTCTCTGCCGGATTGATAGCGACGGGTGTATTCAAATGGAAACAGATCAACAACGTCATCAAAGAGACGAGAGAGCTTTTCGGGAAGGTTAAGATCGCAAAAGCAGCTGAGTCGGAAGGCGGGAGAGCCATCACCACCAACGAATGGCGGGAGATAGCGGAGGAATCGCTGGACCTCCTGAAAGCGGTCTTCGAGTGGTGGAAGTTTAGACAGAAATAGAAAATGTCATTGCGAGGCGCGCAGCAACGAAGCAATCTCGGTATCTTGGTATCGCAATTATGAGATTGCTTCGTCATTTTATTCCTCGCAATGACGGACATGTAGTGTGATGCGATATTATAAACCGCACGCTGGCCAAAAACGTCTTCGGAGATCAAAGGCGCGATTCCGCGTCGCCGTTATGGGAAGGCGATGGGGTAAGACCACATTCGCTGTTCATG
>CBDUTM010000382.1:0-2449 GCA_965369985.1 uncultured bacterium
CGCCTGCTTGTAGCCTGTAGAAATAAACTCCGCTTGCCATTCCTGAGGCATTCCAAATAACCTTATGGGTCCCTGCCTCCTGTTCCCGGTTAAGCAGTCGGGTCACCTCCTGACCTCGCAGATTGTAAACCGTTATTTCAATATTACTTTTTGTAGAAAGAACATACTCGATGGTAGTGCTGGGGTTAAACGGATTCGGATAGTTTCCCTTGAGTTTAAATCTATCGGGAGTAATATCCGACTCTTCCGTTATGCTAACCACCTGCATATCACCGACAAATATCCCTCGTCCATGCGTTCCGATCACAACTCGACCGTCCGAATCTCGGGAGGTGATATTGCCTACAACTACATTTCCCATGACCGATTCCCCTT
Organism: uncultured bacterium; assembly: GCA_965369985.1. Classification (GTDB taxonomy): domain Bacteria; phylum Fidelibacterota; class SORT01; order SORT01; family SORT01; genus JACZTG01. The sequence goes on from CBDUTM010000382.1 coordinate 376, forward strand.
CCTGCTCCCACACAGTATCGTCTCCGTTTAGAATCAGTGTGGAATATACTCCCACACTTGTGCCGAGAATATAATGAGTTGTTCCTTGATTCGAAACTATGGACGATGCTCTCAGTGAGGGTCCGCTGTTTTCCGCAGTGCCCGTCAGATTTCCCTCGATAGCATCATAAGTTGAACCTCCATCGGAAGAATGATATAAGCCGACAATATTGTAATTTGAATATGTCACAATTATTTCATTCCCATCTTGCGGATTAACTGAAATATTATGCACGTATGCGCCAACAGGTGAACCTGGAATGGATATATCTATTGAAGTAGATCGCCTATCAGAACCTGTCATTTGGAAAATAAGCGGCGCCCCGATCGGATGACTCGCACCGTAATACAACACGTGTAGTGGATTATTTTGTGATACTACCAATGCTGTAATATCGTATCCGGGGGGTACTGTGAGGTTACTGAGATTTTCCCAGCCCACGGATGTACCGTTTTGGAGGAAGTTAGGTAAGGAGCTAATTTGGTTATTTCGCCACATATCCTGTCCTGCCGGATAATACATAATATCTTCATTATTTGGATCTACTTCATATGGATTTATAAATAACTGCCCCGATGCCGAATCAGGGGAAATATGGCTCCATTGGGTTCTGGGATCGAACGGACCGAACGGATTGAACGGATTACCTAACCCGTCATAGTTTACTCTCGTTATATTTCCGAATTGTGTGGATGTAAATGCATAAACATCCCCGAAATAGGAGTATGCGCCATCACCGGAAGAAATGTCTTCTGATGCTGTAGAGACATTCCCATCCCATCGGAAATACGGCGTTCCGTTATCTTGTGTTCCACCCATTATCCGGCCATCAGCTGAATTCTTATGTATAGACACATCATAAAACTGTGTTACATTGTAACCGTTATTCATATCTATCCATGGCATCAATGAAGAGGAACTCGTTGCTACCGAAATATCAACAGCCTTACTGATACCCCCATCGTGTCCGACCCACATTGTATTCGGATCTGTAGGGCTAAATGCGATTACGTGCTGATCCGGATGTTGAATCGGGTATACGTCAAAAGAACCGTCAGGAAAATATCCTCCTATCCAGGTTTGAAAATTGTCAGAGGATAAGCTGCTATAGCCGTCAGAGGTACGAAATAAACTTGTGCCTCCTAGATATAATGTCTGAACATCATCCGGCTTCACTGCCAACACCATATTGTAATTAAACTGGGTATTTATTGAGCCGCTAAAAGCATTAAAATTCGGCAGATTGGCTGTTAGTTCGCTACTGACCCCATTACTCAAATTAATTCTGTATAACCGCACATCCTCCCGCTCATTTTCATCAACCAGACCTGTGAATGTCAGAACCCAAGCTGAATCAGGGTCCGATGAGGAAATGGCAACAACGCCTCTTTCGGTCTCTGTCGGATAATCCGTGGGAGTAATATCTGACCAGCTGACACCATCATCAATGGATAAATGAACTCCGGGCAAATTCGTTGGGGATACATTAGAACCGGATGAAGCAACTACGACTATTCTTCCATCACTTCCTATACTTATATCCAGGTTATTATGGTCGAATATCTCGCCGTATGAATTTGAAAACGAATCACCACCATCCATTGAACGAAAAACTCCGAAGCCGTGACTGGCGATGAACACACTTCCAGTCGTTGGACTTACCGCAACCCGGGAGACATAATCGAATAGATCATCCCATAGACCGGGATCATCATTTGCTCCGGGAACTGCTCCCCAGGTCTCACCGCTGTCAGTCGATTTATAAAACCCGTCACCGGTATAAATTGCACTATGACTTTGGCCAACGGCTGAGTTTCCCCTAAATTCTCCTGTGGAATAATACCATATATTAGTGGCTGTCGGGTCCTGAGCGATTGAAGTCACGCTAAGATCTTGTGTAGCAAAATTTTTCAATGACCAGCTCGCTCCTCCATCTATACTTTTCCAAATTCCCCCCGACACACCCCCCGCTAAAAGAATGTCCGGATCTGTTAAGTCGACTGCTAATGCGCGAGTTCTTCCCCCTACATCATT
>CBDUTM010000383.1:0-2449 GCA_965369985.1 uncultured bacterium
ACGCTCTCTGATTAATCTTGACTTGGCAGGAGTAAGCACATAAATTTAGGCGCTCGGCAATAAAAGGAAACGAATGAAAGTTAAAACAAGAAAAGAAGAAAACAGTATCATGAATTTGGAAGTTACTCTGCCCTGGGCAGATATATCTGATGATTATGAAAACGTGATTAAAGAGATCAGCAAGAATATAAAAGAACCCGGCTTTAGAGCCGGAAAAACACCGACCGATATAGTTAAAAATAAGTATAAGAATGAAATAGAATCTGAATTTATCGATCTGATGCTTCAGAAACACTATCACGATATTATAAAGGAAGCGAAGATAGATCCTGTGGACAGCGGAAAACTCATAAACGTCAATTTTCAGAAAAATGAAGATCTATCATTGACAATTGATGTCCAAATCGAACCGGAATTTGAGCTTTATAATTACAAAAAAAATAATCTTGAAGTTCTGAAGTACATAATAGATGTCGAAAAAGAAGATATTGAGAGAGCCATCAACGGGATAAGGGAGCAGCATGCTGAAGTTAAGGATTCAGACAAGGGCGCTGAAGAAGGGGATTATATTGAAGCTGATATCCAGGAGATGGATGAATCTTTGACCCCAATTATCGGTAAAAGAATGGAAAAGAGGCTGGTAAAACTCGGCGACGGTGAATTCGGAGTACAAGGCTTGGAACAGCTTAAGGGCGCTGTTGCAGGTGATGAAAGGGTTGTTAAAATTCATCAGGAGCACGGCGATCATTCCCATAATTTTACATTTAGATTTACAGTTTTGAATGTGCAAGAGCATATTCTTCCCGAATTGAACGATGAATTTGCCAAACAGGTAAACGAGTCATTCGAAAGCGTCAGTGATCTGGAAGAAAATGTAAAAAAGAACATTCAATCACGCTATGACGCTGAAAGTCGAAATCTTGTGAACAATGCGCTTGCCGACGAATTAGTCAGAGTGAACGACATTGATGTTCCGGATACAATGATTGCAAGTTATCTCGACGGATTAATATTGCGCGCGAAAGAGGGCGGTAACGGAGAAGTTGACGAAGCGTACATAAGGGAAAACTATAAGGCAAACGCAATTTGGAATATGAAATGGCTCATGATTCGTAAGTCAATTTTCAAAAAAGAGAATTTTAATGTTGAAGAGAGTGAAATTGACGATTGGTTTGAAAAAACTGCCGCACTGATGGCAGTCGACAAAACTGCTGTATTAAGTATGAAAAATGATGAAGAACAGAGAGATAAAATGCGGCAGGATATAATTGAATCGAAGGTAATGGAAATCATACGCTCAAATTCGAATTATAACGAGAAAAAAATAAATGTAGTCGATTTTAACGCGCTACTGGATAACGATCATCATCATCATTAATAAGGAGTAATAACGGTATGTATATACCGATGGTAGTAGAACAGGTAGGAAGGGGAGAGAGATCATATGATATTTACTCCCGACTTTTAAAAGAACGGATTGTTTTTATCGGCGGTGGAATAGATGACAACGTAGCGAACATAATAATAGCTCAGCTGTTGTTTTTGGAAGCTGATGATCCCGAAAAAGATATCAATATGTATATAAATAGTCCCGGCGGAGTTGTCTCAGCGGGATTGGCTATTTACGATACGATGAATTATATAAAACCGGATTGTTCGACAATGTGCATGGGTCAGGCAGCAAGCATGGGCGCTGTGCTGTTGGCGGCGGGCGCAAAATCCAAAAGATATATTCTTCCTCATTCGCGTGTGATGATACATCAGCCGTGGGGAGGAGTTCAGGGTCAAGCATCAGACATCGAAATTCATGCAAAGGAAATATTGAAATCGAGGTCGTTGCTAAATAAGATACTATCTGAAACTACGGGTCAGAAATTATCAAAAATAGAAAAAGACACAGACAGGAATTTCTTTTTGGGTGCCGAGGAATCGGTGAAGTACGGGCTTGTAGATAAAGTTATGGTTCGCTCAAAGGATAATAAAAAAGGTAAGGCAGAAGATAATTGACAGATAAGAAAGATGAAGAACAGATATTAACTTGTTCATTTTGCGGTAGGTCTGAAGATCAGGCATACCGCATTATTCAAGGTTCAAATGTTTCTATTTGCGATCATTGCGTTTTCGAGTCTGTGGAACTGATCAAGGCAGATGCAGACACTGATATTACAACGCAACAAATCAAAATTCCGGCGCCTCATGATATCAAGGATGAACTTGACAAATATGTAATAGGTCAGGATCACGCTAAAAAAGCTGTAGCTGTAGCAGTTTACAATCATTATAAAAGAATAAGCAGTCGGAAACTATTCGAAGAAGTCGAGATCGATAAAAGTAACATATTGATGATAGGTCCCACGGGTACGGGTAAAACACTTATCGCTCAAACACTCGCCCGATTTCTTGAAGTTCCATTTACTATCGTTGATGCAACTATACTTACTGAGGCAGG
>CBDUTM010000384.1:0-2429 GCA_965369985.1 uncultured bacterium
ACCCTATCATATTAAAGTAATTAGAGAGTTCAGGAATTGCAAGAATAATTTCGGTTTCGTTTTCGGACAATATGGATTTTTCCCATATTTTATCACATAATGCCTCTAAATCGGAAGATAATCGCCCAAATGTGATAGCTGTCCGTGATGCGACTTCTGCAGCAGATGGATTTATCTCTTTCAGGGTCGGTATAACTTCTAATCTTAGTTTATTTCTGATGTATTTATTACTCAGATTTGAGCTGTCTTCCACCCATTCAATTTTTTTCATTTCGGCATAATCCAGAATCTGCTGTTTTTCTGCGAACATGAGTGGACGAATATAGCCGTCTTCTTTTATGCTTATACCCGACATGCCTTGAGGACCTGCTCCGGAAACCAAGCGCATTAAAAGTGTTTCAAACTGGTCGTCTTTGTGATGAGCAGTCGCAACGGCAGAGTAACCGTTTTCCTCCACCAGATCATGCTGTCCCTTCCTGCGCAGCCTATGTGCTGCATCCTGAACAGATATTCCTTCATTTTTAGAAAGTGTTTTAACATCAATAAGTTTAATAGTGCAAGGAATATTCAATTTATCAGAAAGATTTTTCACAAAATCTGCATCACGCTTTGATTCCTCTTGGCGAAGTTGATGATTGAAGTGTACTACGGATAACGATATTCCTGATTCTTCACTGATCTCATGAAGAAGATGCAGCATTACTATTGAATCACACCCACCTGATACAGCCGCAAGTATAGAATCACCCTTTTTAAAAAGATCGTTCTTTTTTGCAAACTGATCGAATTGTTTTCTGAATTTCGTTATATATTTATCGTTTTTCATTACTTATCTACAACTGATTCCCTGCTATCGTTATTATATCAGACTTAAAGATAATCTATTTTACTTGCGAGAGCAAGAAATTGAAGTTCTTTATTGGTGAAAACCTTTAAAAACAGAGTTGCGGAGAGGTTAGTTATGCTCTTCGGAAAATTCACCTTCATAGCCTATCCATTCTTCTCCGTCAGCCCAAACTTCCTTTTTCCAGATGGGAACGATCGATTTTAATCGTTTAACGGCGTAACGGGTCGCTTCAAACGCCTCCTTACTATGAGGAGCGCTGACCGCTATAATAACTATAGTTTCTCCCAACTCAATTTTGCCGATCCGATGAATAAAAGCAGCATCCTTAACTTCATATTTATCAATTAGTTCATTGATGATTTCATTCATCTTTTTTTCTGCCATCTCAGGATAGGCGTCGTACTCAAGAAAAATTACTTCCCTGCCTCTCGAACTCCGCCGCGCTGTTCCTAAAAACGTGATTACAGCTCCTGATTCGTTATTCTTAACCGAAGCGGTTGTCTCTTTTTCATTTATTATTTTGTCAGTTACTTTTACGATCATTTAACCACCACTGACAGGAGGAAGAAACGCTAATTCATCACCATTATTTATAACGGTCTCAGCATCCGCGAATTCCTGATTTACCGCAATTCTGACAAAATTGAGTAGTGGCTCCAATTTCGGATACATTAAAGTTATCTTTCTTTTGACTGAATCCACCGTAGCATTTTCTTCCAACTCCAATTCAATCGTATTTTCTCCGCTGATATCCTTCAGCGAGGCAAAAAACAGTACTTTAACTTTCAAAGGCTCACTCCCGGTTGAAGATACGGATTGCTGTCTAGTTCTTTCCCAATAGTAGTTTCCGGACCATGGCCTGAAAAGACGACGGTGTCCCTATCAAGCACACATATTTTTTCCTGAAGCGAAGATTTCAAGATATCCCAGGAACCTCCGGGTAGATCGATTCTACCCACACTCCCCGCGAATAACGCATCTCCGGCAAACAATGAATCATCTGAAACAAACGAAACACTCCCCGGCGAATGACCCGGAGTTTCTAATGCCTTCAAACTTATCGCTCCGACCTCAAAAACATCACCTTCTGATATATTTCCATCAACTGTCGGAACAATGAAATCAGCATTAACTCCTAGCATTTCCGCTTGAGCCGGCAAGGCATCCAAAAGGAATATGTCTTTTTCGCAAAGATAAAATGGAGCACCCGTCTTCTTTTTGACTTCTTCCACACCAAGAACATGATCTATATGAGCATGCGTGTTCAGGATATATTTAACGGTTAATTTTAAAGCCGAAATCGTTTCTAATAAAGCTGAAGGTCCTTCACCCGGATAAATGACGATCGCTTGACCGGTTTCATCGTCAATGATCAGATATGAATTTTCTTCATATACTCCTAATACAAATTTCTTGACGTGCATGCTACCTATACCTCTACAAAGAAGAGGTCCTTGAGACATTGGAGTCGATCGTGATATGTTTCGTGGTCAATAAACCATAAAGCAGCGGAAATACTGCTTAACAGAGAATTTCCATCCTGAGGTGTGAAGCGATAACCTGTAATTTAGTGCTTGTTTTT
>CBDUTM010000385.1:0-2419 GCA_965369985.1 uncultured bacterium
GTTTGTTAAAATTCTTGAGGACTTTAACACAGTACCGTCAGAAAGAGCAACTGCCTCTTCAATAACGTTCATTAATTGGCGAATATTACCGGGCCATCTTGTTGAGACAAGATGCTCAAGCATAGCCGGTTCAATAGATCTGATCTTTTTATCATGTTTCATATTAAATTTTTGGATAAAATGCTCCGCAAGAATCGAAATATCCTCGTGACGATCTCTAAGGGGAGGGACATAAATTTCCACTACGTTCGTGCGAAAATAAAGGTCCTCCCTGAACCATCCTTCTTTTATTCCCTTCAGTAAATCCTTATGTGTAGCACTCACGATCCGGGCGTCGGTTTTCCTCTCTTCAGATGATCCTAAGGGTTCGAAAACCCCTTCTTGAATTACCCGAAGTATTTTGGCTTGAATTTCCAGTGCCATATCACCGATTTCATCTAAAAACAGAATACCTCCATCTGCTAATTCAAATTTGCCTTTCCTGTCATGAGTGGCTCCTGTGAAAGCTCCTTTCACATGTCCGAAGAGTTCGCTCTCCATTAGCTCATTTGGTATGGCTGCGCAGTTCACCGCCACGAAAGTTTTTTTAGCCCTGGAACTTCCGGCATGAATTGCTCGAGCGACCAGTTCCTTGCCGGTACCGCTTTCTCCGCGGATGAGAACGGTTACATCCACTACGCTCACTTTATCTATCAGCTCTAAAACCTCTCGAATGGCGCCGGAGGAACCGATTATAACTCCATCGCCATCGGATTTTTTTAATTGCGCTTTTAATTCTTTATTTTCCTTCTCGAGAAGAATTTTTCCGGCAGCGTTTGCTACGAGCATTTTCAACTCATCAATATCATAAGGTTTTGATATATAATCATATGCTCCCGCCCTCATGGCATCTACAGCAATGCTCTCCGAGCCGAATGCCGTAGTAAGGATTATCAATGGAGGCGAGGAAACAGCTGTTAATTTTTTAATCAGCTCGATACCGTCAAGCTCAGGCATGACCAGATCTGTTATCACTATGTCGGGTTGAAGTTCAGTCGCTTTTTCCAATCCTTCGATCCCTCCTCCGGCTTCAGAGAGATCATAGCCTTGTCCGGATAAAGTTTTTTTAAGACCATGGAGCGCAGCTTTCTCATCATCGATCAGTAAAATGGAGATTTTCTTATTTATTTTCATTAGACGTTGAACTCAGTTTATTTGAAGCTGGAACCGTGAAGGTGACTTCTGTTCCGCCACCGGTAACGCTTTGGATATCAATTGAGCCTCCAATATCATCCAATCGCCTTTTGACTATGGACATTCCAAGCCCGGTACCTTCTGTTTTGGTGGTATAAAACGGTTCGTAAATTTTTTCCAATTTATCAGCATCGATCCCCTTACCTGTATCGGATATTGATATAGAAATATAGTCATTATCCGGTATCGCCGATACATTTATTCTGACCATGCCCTTTTTTTCTATTGATTCAACGGCATTTAATATAAGATTTAACAAAATTTCTTTGAACTCGGATTTTCCACAATCGGCACTGAAATTTGGCGTGTTTTTTCCATAAAGAATTTGGACATTTTTTAATGAAGCTTCGCTTCTTACAAGTAGACATACTTCTTCAATAGCTTCCGAAACCCCGGTGGAAGCATTCGTGTTAATGTTAGGCTTACTGTATGCTAAAAGACTATTCACCACATCTCTAAGTCGTTTCATTTCCTTATCGATCAAGATCAGATCTTTGGAGGATTTATTTTTCTTCTCTAAAAGCATATTTTGCACAATGACGCTTATCGAACTCAGTGGATTCTTAATTTCGTGGGTAACCGTGGCTGTGAGCATTCCTATGGACGCTAATTTTTCTGCTTCAACCATTTTCCTTTCTAAATCAAGTCGCTGCTGAAAAAGAGTTGCATTCTCCATTGCCAAAGCGGTTTGATTTCCAATAGTTTGCAGCATAGATTTTTCTTCATTGGATAATTCATCACCATTTCGTTTTTTACCAATAAGCAGCGCTCCGAAATTTGAATCACCGCTTTTCAAAGGAACAAAATACGATATTTTTTCAGATTGCGATTCGTTGCGTAACTCAGTATTTAACATACTATCAGAACTAAATGCCTGACCCGATCGCTTCAGATAATTTAGTGTATCAGTAAGTGAAAACAGGTCAAATTCGCTTTTAGGATATAGCTGAACTCCATCAATTCCGCCGTTCCATTGGACAATACCGACTTTTTCCAATCCAATGACATTCAACAGATTAGAACGCAATTTTGACATAATTTCTCTCATATCAAAAAGACCCGATATTTCATCAGTAATTTTATGGATCAGTTGTTGATAAATTACCCGCTCTTTGAAAAAAATATAGGTTGTTATCTTATGGAGTTTATTTTTCAGCGGCTGCGTCAGAAGAATCAGAATGGCAAG
>CBDUTM010000386.1:0-2418 GCA_965369985.1 uncultured bacterium
GCGCCGGGAACCATCTCTGTTGTTTACACCGCAGAGCTACACAAAGCTGCTGGATTTTCCTTCGCAAATTCGATTCAGAACGTCAAAGGCGTGAATGTCTATCGTAACGGAATTGACGGAGTTGGTATCAGCGCCCGGGGTTTTATGACCGCCTATAACTATCGGTTTCAGCTTATGACCGACGGGATGAACAGTATGCTTACAGGCAACGGCTTTTCCGGAACGCATATGAATCTGTCTGCAAAAGAAGATCTGGAACGGGTAGAGGTAGTTGTCGGTCCGAGTTCCGCGCTATATGGTCCAAACGCTCATAACGGTATGATGAATGTGATCACGCTGCATCCGAGAGATTCGCAGGGCGGGACATTAGTGATAGGCTCCGGTCAAAATGAAATTTTTAATTTAAGAGGCCGGTACGCCGGTGTATCGGGACCCTTTTCATACAAAATTAACGCCGAGAGTCTCACTGGAAAAGATTGGGATGATAACCGGAAATATTGGTTGGATCTGAACGGTGATGAAGTAGAAGACGCAGATGAAATCACAATTGAAGGAAACAATTTTCCAATCGAGCATCTCCGTGGAAGCGGGAATCTGTTTTATGACCTGAATAACGATCTTGAATTAACGGGTGGCTACGGTTACTATAAATTTTCCTCACGTAATATGACAAACATCGGTCACAACATCATAAAAGACTGGAAAATGCAACGCTGGAATATCGGAGCGACGCACCCCCGGTTTTTTGCCCGCTTGCATGGTATGAAGAATGAGACCGGCGAATATTATCAGGAAGATATCAGGGCGCTTGTGCAGCTGGCGAACGGTTTGACGAAGCAGCAGGCGATAGACGCCACCAACTTAGTTGATAAGTCAACTTCTATAGCGGGTGAAGTTCAGGGAAATACGCTGCTTGAAGAATTCAGCATTATCGGCGGCGTGAGCTGGGAACGGCAATCACCCATAAGTGAGCGTACCGTGCTTCTGGACAGAGGGATCGACCCGATATCAGGTGTGCTGACAGGAGAGGATATAACAGTAGATCAGATCGGATTTTACGGGCAGGTTGAGCGAGAGCTGACCAAAGATCTGGAATTCACAACTGCATTCCGGTTCGACACGCACAGTAACTACGATAGCCAGATCAGTCCGCGATTCGGGTTGGTTTGGAAAGGAATGAAGAATGGGAATTTCAGAGCGACATGGAACCGTGCGTTTCAAGCGCCGTCCATCGCGCAGCAATATCTCTATATTGCTATCCCGGGTTCGCGGTATCAGGCTGGAAACGGTTTAGGATTTACATTGGCTGATGGATCAACTATAGATCCGCTTGAACCTGAAATTAACGAAACATTCGAGTTTGGGTATAAAGGCACACCTTACCCGAATCTGTTCGTGGATGGAAGCTACTATATCAGTAAATACACAAATTTCATAAGCGGATTTATCAGTGTAGGGAACGCGGTGAAAATGGGTGATACGGATCTGGACTCATCTTTGCCGTTACTGACATATCTGAATTTCGGCGAAGTCACGTTGTTGGGTTTTGATATAGAAGCGAAATACAGTCTGAATGACAGCTACAGAGTGTTCGGAAATTTCTCCTTTGTTGACGCTTCCGATTTCGATAAGCAAAAAGAGAATTCCATTGGTACTGATGATGCGCAATTTTACAGCGGGTTCTTCTTCAACACCGCTGAAAGAAAATGGCATATCGGGATTGAGGGTAAAGATGTCGGCACTCCCGGACTTGATCTGTCGCTTAAGGCGCGTCATGTAAATGAATATGACTTCGTCTCGGGCAGATGGTTCGCTACAAAAGCGGGCAAGGGCACTACTCCGATCACATCTTTTATAGGGAATCAGATTCCCTATTACACGGATAACGGCCCGTTGGGTGGATTTACGCTTGTTGACCTTAACGTCGCGTATCCTGTGAATGAAGATATCTCTCTGGTTCTGAATATCGAGAATCTTCTTGACACAGATGCGTTTCAGATGGTAGGCTCACCGTCAACAGCCAGGCTGGCGATATTGGAAGTTAAGTATTCGTTTTAGGTCGAATTAGTTTGAATTATAATAAAGCCCCTTACTTAAGGGGCTTTATTATTGTCTACCAGTTTTAGAAATAAACGAAATTGTTCTAAGATTTACTCCGCGCGGCTCGGACTCTTGCAGCTTCATTGAGGAATTGTTTTCGGAGGCGGACGGATTTAGGCGTGATTTCCAGAAATTCGTCCTCGCTCATAACGGACATCCCTTTTTCGATGGTCATCTCTAACGGAGTTGTAAGACGGATAGCTTCATCGGCTCCTGACGAGCGCATATTAGAGAGCTGCTTTCCTTTGATGGGATTAACGGTCATATCGTCCCCTTTAGAGGTATTGCCGATAACCATTCCCTCATAAACTTCAACGT
>CBDUTM010000387.1:0-2416 GCA_965369985.1 uncultured bacterium
ACAGCAGGCACTGCTTGATGTAGATGATCTGAACGATAAGATGCTCAGGCAAGCAGCCGAATATGAGAATTTTAAAAAACGCTCAGTCCGTGAATCGGATAACGCTATAAACAGGACAAGAGATTATACGATCGCTTCATTTTTACCTTTGCTTGATGATATTGAACGAACGCTAAGTTCAGTTAAAGAACATAAGGGTATAGATTCTTTTGTCGAAGGAATAGAGTTGATTAAAATAAATTTTGATAAGATACTCAGTGAAAAAGGAGTGGTACCAATAGAATCAGAGGGTAATCAATTCGATCCCGAATTACACGAAGCAATGATGGTGGAAAGCAATTCTGACTTAGAAAATAATATAGTTATTGAAGAATTTGAACGAGGCTTTAAACATGGCGATAGAGTTTTGCGGCCTTCAAAAGTAAAGGTTAACAGAATTTCCGATGGCGAATGACTATTATGACACGCTCGGTGTAGATCGCTCAGCTTCTGAGGAAGAGATAAAAAAATCTTACAGAAAGCTTGCGATGAAATATCATCCTGACCGTAATCCGGGAGATAAGGAGGCGGAAAGCACCTTTAAAGAGATCTCGCACGCGTATTCTGTATTGACCGACAGCCAGAAAAGAGCAAGATACGATCAGTTCGGGGAAGCGGGAATGAACGGTGGCGGATTTGATCCGTTCACCGGTGACGCGTTCGACCTCTCCGATGCCCTCCGCACATTTATGGAACAAGGTTTTGGAGGATTAGGCGGGTTCGGATTCGGCTCTGAGCAAGGCGGAACTGAACAGAGAAGACGCGGAAACAATCTTAAGCTTACATTGGAAGTTTCCTTTGAAGAAATTCTCGAAGGCGTAGAGAAGAAAATAAAAGTTAAACGATATGAAGCGTGTGAAAGATGCGAGGGTTCCGGCGCGGAGAGAGGAAGTGATAGAAAAACCTGTCCTGTCTGTCAGGGTCAAGGTCAGGTGAAGCAGGTCAGCAGGTCTCTTTTCGGACAATTCATAAATGTTCACGCTTGTCCGAATTGTAATGGTGAAGGATCGATCATCGATCACCTCTGCAAGGATTGTCATGGCTCCGGAAGAAAACGGGTTGACAGAGAGGTAAATGTTAATATTCCCGCAGGAGTCACCACAGGAAACTATTTAACTCTAAGCGGTGAAGGAAATGCCGGCGAACGCGGCGGGCCAGCAGGAGATTTAATTGTCGTAATTCGGGAAAAGGAACATAAGTATTTTGTGCGAGAAGATAAAAATTTATTTATCGAGGCGAGGATAACTTTTTCTGAAGCAGCTTTAGGAGCAGAAATTGAAGTACCCACGTTGACAGGGAAGGCAAAATTAAAAATTCCTGAAGGTGTGCAATCAGGACGTTTTTTGCGGATGCGTGGAAAAGGGTTACCAGGATTACGGGGCGGTAGAAAAGGAGATCAGATGGTACGCATCCAGGTCTGGACTCCATCCAAAATCAGCGACGAACAAAGGAAATTACTGGTAAAGCTGGAAAAAAGTAACGGATCCAAACCACCTGAAGTGATTAGCAAAGGGTACTTTTCTAATCTATCAGATTAGCAGCAAAATATTATTTTACTTAATATTCAGATAAGAGTTTAAATATGAAAAAATATTTTACACAAAAAGAATCGGTGGCAATTGGTTTTCTTGCTATAGCATTTCTTGTAGGCGAGGGAGTAAATTTCTACAATGAGAGGGTAGCGAAAGAGCGATTGGAAAAATCTCTTCCATTACTTGAAAGCGAGAATAGAAAATTTCTTGAGACGAGTTCCATGCTTGAGGCTCGGTATGAAAAAGAAAATCGGGGAATAGAATTTTACGATAACGGTTCATTGAGATCGCTCGATATTAACGCCGTTGGGCTGGATGGGTTAACATTATTACCGGGAGTTGGGAAGGTGATCGCAGGTCGAATGTTAGATAGAAGAATAAACATAGGTCCTTTTGAAAACGCGGTAGAGTTACTTACTATCAGGGGAATCGGCCCCAAAAAATTCAAAAATATTCAACCGTATATAATAATAAATGATTCAACAATGGTGTTGAAGAATCAATAAAACTTGGGAGGTAGAGTGCTGAAGCTGTATGAAAAAAAGTTATCCAAACAATTTGATATAATAATTGGTATTATGGTAGTGTTGTTCTTAGCGGTGCTATTTGTTCCAAAATATCTTTGGAGCGAAGAGGATAGGCTAAGAGAAGAATGTCGTGTGCGACTGGAAAACATTTATGAGCTGGAGATAGAGTTTTTCAGATTAACTAACAGATTTCCGGATTCTCCTGAAGAGGCGTTAACGCTGATTAATACCGCAATGGATCTGGCAAGAGCAGATTCCGGATTTTTTGGAGCTGAGACTCTAATGATAGATACTTCCGTTTATGCCATAAATACTCAG
>CBDUTM010000388.1:0-2401 GCA_965369985.1 uncultured bacterium
AGTATGGTCGCTGAATAATCGTGGCGAAAATAATATACTCATCGTTGACCACAATCCCGATGGAACAAAAGACGATAATTTTAAACAGCTGAATTATTCGGGATTTGTGGATAAATCAGATTTTATTGAAGAGCTGGAAAGAGGTCAATACGGAAAGAATGTAGACGCAATAATTCATCTCGGCGCGTGTTCGGACACGACAGAAACCGACAAAGATTATCTGTACGAGAATAACTTCCTTTATACACAGAAGTTGGCTGAATACGCCATCGATAGCAATATTCGTTTTATCTATGCATCAAGCGCAGCCACATACGGCAACGGCGATAAAGGGTATCTGGATGACGAGCATCTGATTCCAACGTTGGAGCCGCTGAACGAATATGCCCGTTCAAAGCAGATGTTCGATCAATGGGCCTGGGAGAACGGGTTCCTCGATAAGATCGTCGGATTGAAATATTTCAATGTCTTTGGTCCTAATGAAGATCATAAAGGCCATATGCAAAGTATGGTACGGAAATCATTCCGTCAGATATGGGCAAACGGCGAAGTAGATCTCTTCAGGTCTCACAATGACGACTATGAAAACGGTGAGCAAAAACGTGATTTTCTGTACGTCAAAGACGCAGCAAATATGACGCTCTTCTTCCTTGATAATCAGAGACTGAACGGAATTTATAACATAGGCTCGGGAAATGCCGAAACGTGGAACACTCTTATCGGGGCGGTTTTCAGTGCGGTGGATATGAGCCCGACGATAAATTATATAGATATGCCGGATAATATCCGCGAACAGTATCAGTACTATACTAAAGCGGAGATGGAAAAGTTATTTAATGCGGGCTATGAAGAGGGAACTACACCTCTAACTGAAGCTGTGGGAGATTATGTACTCAATTACCTCATTTCAGGTAATCATCTCCAACTTTAGCGGTTAAAAGCCTTTCAGTTCGTCATCTAACCTGTCATCATAATCAGAACCGGGCTTAACGGATGATTTAAATTCTATGAGTACAGGTTTCTTATTCATTCCTCGCATTACGATAACAGTAGTCGCAAGGAGTAGGGCAACAATAGGGAAGAGGTATGCGGTTATTCCGAATCCTTCTGTCCGGGGAGCCGATAATATCCGCTCGCCGTATTCAGCTACATATTCGTCAATTATCTCGTCTTCAGATTTTCCTTCTGAAAGGAGTTCTCTTATACGAAGCTTAACCTCCGTTGAGGCACCCGATTCGTGATACGCGACAGGTTGACGAAAACAACATGGCGCTACCAACTTTTGTTCAAGATTCTTTGCAGATTTCTCGTAATCGTGTTCTTCTCCTGCCGATGCGATAGAACTAAGAGTGAAGAATGAAAGAAAGGCTGTTGCTGCAACTGTTTTGTAAATAATACTGTTCATTTCAATACCCAATTTCCCCTGCGTGTAAATATATGTATTAAAATAATAATCTGTAAGAGCCAAAATAGAAGTATCCTGCCTTACAAACTTACAAATAATTATGCCGGAATAAATCAGATTGCCTTTTCATCAGAACAGGGGTAATTTACGCCCTGATATTCGGGAGAGGTGGCAGAGAGGCTGAATGCGCACGCTTGGAAAGCGTGTTTACTTAATAGGTAACGTGGGTTCGAATCCCACCCTCTCCGCTAAGATAAATTCTAAATTATTTCCGTTGAACAGTTCCAAAGAATAGTTAAATTGTCACCATTAAAGATAATTATTAACTAATCAGGGAGAAGTATGTCTCAGATAGATGGATTTGAGATTAGAGCTGCTGTTGTTGATGACCTGCCGTTGATATTGCGTTTTATAAAAGAATTAGCGGTATATGAACGAATGAAAGATGATGTAGTTGCTACGGAAGAGATATTGAATGAGAGCATATTCGGTGATGGGTCCAACACCGCTGTATTGTTGGCTTTCTACAATGATGAACCTGTCGGATTCGCAATTTATTTTTATAATTTTTCATCATTTTTAGGTAAGAAAGGAATTTATTTAGAAGATCTGTATGTAACACCCGATACAAGGGGAAAGGGATTCGGAAAAGCGCTGTTGATCCGATTAGCGGAGATAGTCCGTGATGAAGAGTGTGGTCGGCTTGAGTGGTCGGTGCTTGACTGGAATGAATCCGCGATAGATTTTTATAAAAATCTTGGCGCGGTAGCAATGGATGAGTGGACTGTATACCGGTTAAATCGTGATGCTATTGAAACATTAGCCGGCACTGATTCGTAAGACAAAGTAATTATTCTAATATCTATTTTACTAAGGAGTTAAGATGAGATCAATTCGTTTAATGATTATGTTTACAACTTTGTCACTGATGTTA
Organism: uncultured bacterium; assembly: GCA_965369985.1. GTDB lineage: Bacteria > Fidelibacterota > SORT01 > SORT01 > SORT01 > JACZTG01. The sequence continues at coordinate 2,340 of CBDUTM010000388.1, forward strand.
TTGGGCTGTTCATCAGTGAAAACCGTGGAACAAGTTCTAATGGAGGGTGATGATGTTGTCGG
>CBDUTM010000389.1:0-2399 GCA_965369985.1 uncultured bacterium
ATTCACCCTTAATGAAAGAATCCCTGAAAATGGAAGTCGACAGGGTTTTGAGCTCATTATCCGCGAGAGAAGCGGAAGTAATAAGATTATATTTCGGGCTCGTACACGAACGGTCTATGACGCTTGAGGAAATAGGCGATAAATTTAATCTTACTCGTGAAAGAGTCCGTCAAATAAAGGAAAAATCAATTCGAAAATTGAGACATGCCTCCAGAAGCAAGAATTTGCGATCCTATCTCGGCTAACTACCAGATTCCAGACTCCGATATTTAATTCTATATTTATAAAAAAATCTTGACTCTATATTTCTGTTGACTCTATTTTGTACGGACTTGATGTTAATTGAGGCGAATAAGATTCCCTCAGGATATAGAGTTACCGGTTTAATCTGTAAAATGGATGTACAAAAAGGAGCTTGGTGAAAGATAATCATTATCAGGTAGTAGTCATTAGTGACGAAAATGCTGACATTCGCGAGATAAATACATCAAAGATCAGGATGTTACTTGTGGGTTCTCGGGTCATTTTTTCTGTCATTATGATGGTCTATTTTACGGCGGATTATCTTACAGAAGTTTTTTATGGGAATAGACTTTCCTCTCTTCGTACTCAGAATAAACAGTTAGTAACAAAAATAAATGCTATCAACAACAGAATATCTATGCTTACTGATCAATTAGTTACGGTTGAGAGAAGAGATCAGGCGATCAGAACCTATGCTGATCTACCTCTTATAGATGAAGATATACGGGAAGTAGGAGTTGGTGGTGTTTTAAATCATGAAATTTCAAGCCTGGATTATCTCCTGCCCGCATCGGAAGCTACTATTGCGGAAATAGATTTTGATCTGGATGCCATTGAACGGGCGCTTAATCTCGAGTTAGAAAGCCTTGACGAAGTATACAATTCTTTTAAAGCACGAAAAGATTTGTTGCAACATGTTCCTACTATTCGCCCACTTCTCAGGGGTTACATTACAAGCGGATTCGGTGAAAGAACTGACCCGTTCACCGGCAAGGCGCGTGATCATGCCGGAATTGATATTGTAACAAGTAAAGGCGAGCCGGTTTTTGCCACAGCAGATGGAGTTGTATCAGTTTCGAGGTCTGACAGTCCATCGTATGGAATGACCATAAAGGTTGATCATGGTTATGGCTATCAAACAAGATACGCTCATCTTTCGAAAATTCTCATACGTAAGCATCAAAAAGTTTACAGAGGTCAAAAGATCGGCGAAGTCGGATCCACGGGAAGATCACAAGTGCCGCATCTTCACTACGAGGTGATTAAAAACGGCGTGAGAAAAGATCCCGCACAAAAATATTTTTATCTTTCAGAAAGGGATTTGAGCCGTCTCTGATATTATCAATAACCATCCCTCTTCGACCGACCGCTTTTGAGCGGTTTTTTTTTGCTGTTTAAGGTAAGATTGCATTTTGCTTGCGAATCGGAAAATACCTATCTAACTTACATAGCTATAACAGTGTGAAATGACGCTTTGAAACAACAATACTATATAGAGACTTACGGATGCCAGATGAATGTGTACGATTCGGAATTGGTAGCCCGCATTCTTGATGACAGCGATTATGCGCAGGCTGAATCGCCGGATAAAGCAGATCTCATCTTTATAAATACCTGCTCGGTCAGAGAAGGCGCTGAAACTCGCGTAATGAACAGACTCGATTACTTTAAGGGTTTGAAAAATAGAAATCATTCGCTGGTCATCGGCATAATAGGTTGTATGGCGCAGAACCTTAAAGAGAATATTCTCGAAGAGAAACCGTTTGTGAATTTTGTGCTCGGGCCAGATTCATACGGTAAACTTCCCACACTTTTGGAATCAGAGAAGCCATGGGAAATAAAAGAAGTGCATACCGAGCTATCCAGGTATGAAACGTACGATTATATTTATCCCCTCCGTAGCGAGGGAATAAACACTATGATAGCGATCATGCGCGGGTGTGACAAGATGTGCACATTTTGTATCGTACCGTTCACTCGGGGACGGGAGCGGAGCAAAACAGCGGAAGTTGTGGTGAGCGAAGTCAGAGCGGCTTCGGCTGAAGGATTTGAAGAAGTGACGCTCTTAGGACAAAACGTCAATTCCTATAATGACGGAATAGTCAATTTCCCTGAGCTATTGCGGCAAGTTTCAGCAGTAGAAGGGGTTAAGAGAATACGGTTTACTTCTCCTCATCCGCAGGATGCTACAGATGAATTGATTGAAGTAATGGCTGAACACGAAAATATTTGTAATCATATCCATCTTCCGCTTCAATCCGGATCAAATTCTGTGCTTGAGAGGATGAATCGCAATTATACAAGAGAAGAATTCATTGTACTTGCCGAAAAATTCAGGGCACGGATCCCCGGAATTTCCATTACAACAGATATAA
>CBDUTM010000390.1:0-2372 GCA_965369985.1 uncultured bacterium
CATAAACATTGAAAATCAAACTAAAAAATAAAATGTTATTATTAGAAAATTTAAAAACCGGTTGGGGATATTAAGTAATTTAAATTTTTCCTGATTTCAGAGGAATCATTTCTTGATCAAAGAGGGCTGAGGTCATGGCAATATGCCCTAAAAAAAGAATTCCTGATTATATAAATTTGTGGAGACGGGCGGAATCGAACCGCCGTCCGAAAAAGAGTTCACATCGTCATCTACATGCTTAGTCCTTCATTTAATTCTCGCAGATCCCACTCCGAAGGACTGGATTAGAGCTCTGCCAGTTCACTAACCCGAAGGCTGAATTTTCATATTACCCCCGTAAACAAGGGATAATCATATCCTGTCATTAATGTCGCTCCAGACACTGCCCGACAGGAAGGGAAGCGAAGGAACGAGCAACCTCTTAGGCTGCTAGTGCGTAATCGTAGTCTGCACTTAGATTTTTTGCCCGGTTTGATAACGCGGAACCGAAACAGCCGCGGCATGCGTACGACACAATCTTCAATCCCGTCGAAGCCATGTCGTCCCCAAATATTAAAATCTTATCTGATACTTAAGGTTCCAAAGTGAATATAAATTATAATGGTAATCCAAATATCTTCTTTACCGCACTTAATAAGGTTTTCTCGGTATCGTGAAAATATTCGTCAGAAACCGCAATTTCAGTAAGAGCCTGAATTAAATTCTCGCGCATATCACTGTCGAGCCCGGTTATGGCTGCCATGCTCTTCTGTCCATATCGCATCCCCTCGCTAAGGCTCAGACCACTAAATTTATTCATCTCTTCTAAAATTTCTTCTTCGTTGAATCCGTATCTGTCCAAGACCTCAAAAAGCTTTGTCAACTCACGTTGATCTATCATCTCATCAACACCCATCATTGCAAAACAAACGCCTATGAATGCTGACCGTGGCTCCATACCTATCAAATCGTCCATTCCAATCCTCCTTTAAACCGTATGGATAAAATAACATTTTTCGCTTGGAGGCTAATTTATGAATAATTTTCGTGGAAACAAATCGTTTTGTACTTCAAAACTATTTAAAGGATTTCTTGCTTCAACAGAAAAATGAGAACTAAATACCTTGATTATACAAGCATATCCAATGATATTAAGGAATTCAATGACAGCAAAGCCGATAATAAAAAAACCTTTTACGCGGTTGAGTGGAGCTAAAATCAATCTGATCTTTATACTAATTCTCATTCTAACTGTAATTCCACTCCATGCTCAAACAGATCTTCCCGAGTCAACCTATGTGGACCTGACCATTGTTACCTATAATATTAATCATGGGAAGGGAGTTGACGGATTATACAGTTCTATCCGTATTGCCAGGACTTTAGCGCAATATGACCCGGATCTGATCGCTTTGCAGGAAGTGGATATGGGTACTAATCGCGTAAATCAGGACCTGCAAGTTGAAATCATCGCAAAACATCTTGAAATGTTTTATCTGTTTGGAAAAACTGTCAATTATATCGGTGGTGAATATGGTAACGCCATATTAAGTAAATACCCGATCATATCATCTCAAAACAGCGATATATCACCTCATAATGCACCGGAAAAACGTCGATTGCTTAGAGCGACCGTAGATTTGGGATTTAAAACTCTGAAGTTTTATTCAACTAAATTCGGTATTATGGATGACGAAATAATATATAATTCAGAACGGATAGGAAAATTCATCAATCGGATGGAACCTGGCTATCCTGTGATTTTCGGTGGAGATTTCGGAGTGAAGCCATACAGTCTGTTACTTAAAGATCTGATGAATACTATGATCGATCTGGGAACGCGATTTAATAATCAATCGACTACTTATCCGACCATATTAATGAGCAGGAGGCTAGATTATATACTCATAAATAAATATGTTGAGCCAATGGAGTATTTAATTCCGGTAGACTCACTTTCAACAATATCTTCAGATCATCTGCCGGTTGTAGCAAAGGTAAGGATCAGCCTGTAAAACACAAAGCCCCCAATCTTTTGAATCGAGGGCTTACACCGCATACGTTTTCATTTATCTAAATAGCACTCTATCTGAGAGCTTAGTCTATCTTTATTTCGATCTCTTTCTTTATCGATTCTTTCGTTTTCGGGACAACTACGCTCAAAACACCATTTTTGAAATCAGCCGAAATCTTTTTCTGATCAATTCCGTCGCTGAGCCTGAACGATCTCTTGAAAGATCCGAAACGACGTTCAATTCTTCTTGAGCCCGCTATCTCATCGGTTTGGTCAAATTTTTTCTCACCACTTATTGTAAGAAATCCATTCTCCAAAGCGATTTTAACATCATCCTTTTCCACACCGGGAAGCTCAATAGAAATCCTGAAGTCCTTCT
>CBDUTM010000391.1:0-2367 GCA_965369985.1 uncultured bacterium
GCTCCGTTCGCACGAGTATTGGTATGATGTGGATAATAGAACAAATTTTAAAGAATCACTTTCAATATTGAACGCGTTCTATTTCCACGATGGGAATTACGAAAATCTTTATGAAAATATAACCCCTGTCAATTCATTTCGAGTCATATTCAACCAATATATGGGAACAAATTTTGAACTGCTTGATGACAGAAGCTACCTATCAGTTTGGCTTACACCGTATGACTTAGTTGAGTATCTTGAAAAAGACAGTGCGGATTCCCTACTTGAGTAGCACTATCTTCCTTGCTTGAGCAAAATCGCCTGCCTGCCTGCTAATAGTCTGGCGGGCCTGTAATCGGTAAAAATATACTCCCGATACTACGCTGGATGCTTCCCTAATATGCACAAGTATATTCAAATTGAATTATTGTTTAGTATACACAAACACTTCAAAGGTTGTGTAGTCAGAAAAGGTTTCACCAAACTCCAGAGTAAGCTGATTGCCCGAAATAGAGTAATTACCTGTCGCATCATCATCTGGTCCTCTAATAGTAAGATTATTCCCATTTACCGACCAGGTACCCTCCTCTATTTTTGTGTTTCCAAAAACTACAAATACTGCCGAGTACGAGTTATTATCGTTAAAAGTTAGTGTAAATTGATTGTCACTGTCGAAGATTTCATTTTTCGAGGAATCAGGAGATGATACTGAACCATAAAACGTTGTGTGTATATCCGCTTCCCATATACCGATCAGTTGGTTGGACCCAGGACCGGTAGGATCATCATCACTGCATGCAAAAAACAAGACTGATACAAACGATAGCATTATGATAAGTTTTTGAACTGCAGAATTATTCATTAATAATTCTCCTTTGATATTCAGTTAAAAGTTTACTTTTTCATGGAATTATTTAAAGCCTAAAAAGTCATCCCAACACCGAATGTAGAAGTCAAACCGCTGATAAAACCATTATTCTTACTATAGGTTGCGAGAGAACGTATTTTCACAAATGGAACGAATCTTGAAAGTTGATAATGAGAATTCAATCCTAATGATACTGCCGGTAATATAAAATCTTCACCTTTTTGCCAAATCAACATTTGAACGCCCGGTATCACGTCAATGTAATCGAAGAATTTATTGTTATTGCGTAAATACCAGCCGGTGCCAAAATTAATAACACCCGTGCTAAAATTGTCCCCATTACTGAAGCGAACATTATTATTGATTACTCTAATTCCTTCACCTTTTTCAACAAAGAATATACCTACATTGTATTCTCGATTTCTTCTGTTATTTTCCACCTTGAGAATAATATCAAAGCCCGTAATATTTTCAGAATTATAGGGGCCGGTAAAAGAATTGAAATTGTGAAGACCGGATGTAACGGTAAATTTAGGTAATCGATTTGCCTTTGGTAATTGTTTCAAATTATAACTCAAAGTCAAATTGGTCTCGGAATGTCCGCTTCCCATACTGCCGCCACCGACTTCAAATGCCAGGCGAATTTTGGGATTTTCAATTGCCACTCCTGTCCTCACAGTAAAACTGTTCCTATTTAAATAAGAAATATCAATGCTTTCAAAATACAAAGAACTGCTTTTGGGCTCTTTTGATCTTCCAAAACTTCCTATCACATATGGCTTGATACTTTCAAACATCCTAAGATGAATCCCAACAAATAAATGGTAACGACTGAAATCGAATTGCCTCTCTTGTGAACGGGTAGCATTTACCTGTGCTGGCGGATCTGACAATTTATTTGCGACGAAAGTTTCAAAACCGGCACTCAACCAAGACTTCGGCCAAGTTCCAACTCTCAAACCGTATTGAGTTCCTTCTACACTAAAGACGGAGATATGCCCGACAGTTGTCTCCACACTGAATCCGGAGTTCTGTAAAAAGCCTTGTCCCTGCGCTGATGTGAAAAGGATCAACACATTTACAATAGCTATCAAGATAAACTTTAAATAATTTCCGCTCTCTTTCATTTCTTTAAGCTCCGCTAATTACGTAAATATTAAACTTATGTACATACCCGAAAATGGCTTACCTGATAGATCTATAATCTATTTAGAATTCAGATTACACTAACAAGTATAGGGTTTTATTATTTCTTGTCAAGTAGATTTTGACGATATTGAAAATTTCTAAATTGAGAACCAGTAAATTAGTGCGTCGAAGCGAGCTCTAACCCGCACTAACATATCACTTTAGTAACACCATCTTTTTAGATACTGCCAAATCTAACTGCTTATCGAACTTACTGCTAATGTTACTATCTACCTAATCGCACATCCCATAATGTATTATAATACTCTCTGCATTCTTCTAATAGTGAATCAAATTCCTGAGGAAGTTCTTCTGTTTTCTGCTGATAC
>CBDUTM010000392.1:0-2354 GCA_965369985.1 uncultured bacterium
GGATGCGGTCTACTATAACATCTATCTTGTTTTTATTCATAATAATAACAGTTGAGCCTTCGGGATTTAAGCGGTTTTGGCAGAAATCAAAATATTTCTTATTGCTTGTTCCGTTGACATTCGCATTCCATATTATTTTTAACGCAAGCTTTTTAGGTGGTACAGGATTTTCGTTTTCAGACGAAACAGTGAGCAAGGCACTATATTTTACTTATCGAGTTGGAATATTAGTTTCTGCCGGAGCGTATTTTACGATGACAGTTGAACCGGCAAGTTTGGCGGAATCTCTACGGGAATCGGCAGCTCCATTAGGAAAAATAGGAGTACCGCTTGAGCGTATATCTCTTCTTTTCCTTTTGGCATTGTCTTTTGTACCCATAATATCTGATCAGGCAATTCGAATAAAGGAGGCGCAAATTGCAAGGGGAATATCAATGGGAAACGGCTTACTTGGCAGGGTTGGACGAATGCTTCCTGTATTGATCCCATTATTCACTCTGAGCCTTGCTCGAGCGGAACGATTGGCGCTTGTGCTTGAATCAAGAGGGTATGGAAGTCCCGGTGCTAAAACCCGATTAATGAAGTTCAGGTTTTCCACCGCTGATTATATTTCGACTTTCATCGCCGCGTCTGTAACGGCTACAATTTTTATTTAAAATGAGAAATGTGAAACTTCTTTTGGAGTACGATGGAACTAACTATAGCGGATGGCAAAAACAAGAAAATGGAATAACCGTCCAGGGAGAATTAGAAAAGAGTCTTAAAATAATTATTGGGCAGGAGACAGCACTGACGGGAGCCGGAAGAACTGATAAAGGGGTACATGCAAAAGGACAGGTCGCTAATTTTAAAACATCCGCTGATATTTCTGCGGAAAAAATTAAAAGCGGGCTGAACGGCACTCTTCCGAGAGACATAAGAGTTCTTGCGTCAGAGGATGTAGATGAAGAATTCGATTCGCGCAGAAGCGCTGTAGAACGGCACTATGGATATAAAATTATTAGAAGAGCCACTGCGCTTGAACGGCATTTTGCTCATCGATTGGAGATCGAATTAAATGTCCGCGAGATGAATTCAGCCGCACAATTTATTATGACACAAAAAGATTTTAACTCGTTTTGTAAGGCAACTTCAGAAACTGAAAACAAAATATGTCACGTATTAAAATCCGTGTGGAATGAATATGATGATTTTTTGTGTTATACTATAAGAGCTGACAGATTTTTGCACCACATGGTAAGGTCACTTGTCGGAACAATGATCGAAATAGGTAGCGGTAAAATTGGTATTGAAGATTTTAAATTGATTTTTGAGAAGTCTGATAGAAGAGCAGCAGGTCCAACTGCCCCTGCTCACGGGTTATATCTTGAAAAAGTTGTATATGCCAACTATACAACCTGATAAAGGAGTGAAATGAAAATATTTTTAGATACGGCAAATGTAGATGAGATCAAAGAAGGCGCTTCATGGGGAATAGTTGATGGAGTCACGACAAATCCATCTTTAATAGCCAGAGAAGGTCGGGATTTTGAAACAGTAATAAAGGAAATTTGTGAATTAGTTGACGGACCTGTGAATGCTGAAGTAGTAGGTCTTAAGGCAGATGAAATGATAGCAGAAGGAAGAAAGCTGAGAGAGTTGCATAAAAATATTTGTGTGAAAATTCCTATGACGGTTGACGGAATTAAAGCGGTGAAAACTTTAAGCAGTGAAGGGACAATGACCAATGTAACGCTGATATTTTCTGCGCTTCAAGCACTTCTGGCCGCTAAGGCAGGTGCCACTTTCGTCAGCCCGTTTGTTGGTAGAATTGACGATATTGCAGCTGAAGGGATGAATTTAATTGGCGATATCAGGCAGATATTCGATAATTACGGATACAAGACAGAGATAATCGTGGCGAGCATTCGGAACCCTATCCACGTAGTTGATTCGGCATTATACGGAGCGGATATCGCTACACTTCCGATGAAAGTACTCCATCAGATGGCTAAACATCCTTTGACAGACCTTGGATTGGAACAGTTTCTTAAAGATTGGGAGTCAATGAAATCATAAATAATTCTTACAAACTTAAGATAGAAGTTCATTGGTTAATATATTTCGTTCTATTATTTTTGCTGACTTTTTCTTTAGCATCAGATCTGAACGCGCAGGATAAAAGCGAAGCAAATTCATTTATTTCTAATAATAGAAATAATATGATAACAAAGACAGTTGCCGAAAGTAGTCCTGCTGTAGCGGGGATAAACGCTACTCAGATTCGTGAATATTCACGGACTCCATTTGACAAGGATCCGATCTGGTCACTTTTGTTTCCTGATAGAGTATTCAGACAGAGAATAAAAAGTTTG
>CBDUTM010000393.1:0-2354 GCA_965369985.1 uncultured bacterium
ATGCTGTTAAAAATGTCTCTTTTAATTTACAGCGCGGGGAAACTTTTGCCATCGTTGGGGAATCCGGAAGCGGTAAAACTTCCATCGCTATGTCCATCTTGAATTTTGTCAGACCGGCATCGGGAATGATCGAATTTAATGGAATTAATTTGTGGGACATTAAAGGCGAAGAGCTTAGAAAAACGCGCCGGCTTATACAGCCTGTATTTCAGGACCCTAACAGTTCATTAAATCCACGGATGACATCAGAAAGGACGATCAGTGAGGGATTGGATGAATCGGAAAACAATAGGACTGAAATGACTCATTCATTGTTAAAATCTGTCGGACTCGGAGAAGGCTTTTCAGATAAATATCCTCACCAGATGAGCGGCGGACAAAAACAACGGTTATGTATCGCCAGAGCTCTTGCGACAAAACCGGAACTTTTGCTGCTTGATGAGCCTGTTTCTGCTCAAGACCTTTCGATTCAGGCTCACATAATAAATTTATTGATGGATATAAAAGATAAAAAACCTATTTCATATTTGCTGATATCACACGATCTCAAAGTCGTGCGAACTCTTGCCGACAGAGTAGCGATTATGAAAGACGGCGAGATAATTGAAGAGGCTAATTCGACGGACCTTTTCTCAAATCCAACCCATCCATATACTCAAGAGCTATTTGAAAATTCAGGTATTAACTAATATGCCAAATACCGAAAATATACTTTCTGTAAGAAATTTAAATATCTCAATTTCTTCCCCCGGCGGGAATCTCGGGATCATAAAAGATGCTGAATTTGATTTAAAAAGAGGAACGACAGTTGGTATTATCGGAGAATCAGGAAGCGGGAAGAGTATTCTTAGTAAAGCATTACTCAGATTGCTTCCTAATAACTCCGTAATTACCGGAAACATATTTTTTTCACCTGACAAGGATAATACTTTTGATATTCTCGAGTTATCTGATGACGAGTTAAGGCCCATTCGCGGAAAGAAAATAGGCTTCCTATCGCAAGAGCCTTCTTCTTCGATGAATCCGGTCAGGAAATGCGGTAAACAAGTATATGACGCACTGCCGGATCCGCTAAGAGCCAATGTCCGTGGCGGCAAAAGTAGAGTTTTGGAATTACTTAAACTAACGGGACTCAATGAGCCGGCGTCCGTTTACGATTCATATCCGCATGAACTTTCGGGGGGTATGCTCCAAAGAGTTGCGCTTGCAGCAGCGCTCGCTGGTGAGCCTGATATCCTCATTGCCGATGAACCTACCACCGCCCTAGATGCGAGCAGTCGCGTTGGTATTATGAAAACAATCGCAAAATTAAAGACAGAATTGAATTTATCCACACTTCTCGTTTCTCATGATATTGATTTTATCGCAGATTGGATAGATGATCTGATGGTTATGTATCTCGGTCAGATCGTGGAATTTGGCACTGCTGAAAAAATGTTTTCAGCTCCGGCTCATCCATATACTAAGGCCCTTATGGATGTATCAAAATCTTATACTCTGAATTCCAAACCAATTCCGATCCGGGGCGAAATGCCATCCATAGAAAATAATATAGTGGGTTGCAAATTTCATCCACGTTGTGACAATGCACAGGATAAATGCAGCATTGAAGAACCTCTTATCGAAATCGCATCTCATGGAGGACAGAAGAGATGTTTCTTTCCGGTAACGGAGTGAGAAGAAACCTTATTCTATAAAATCCGTATAGATAACTAGTAACTCTTTTACTCTATAAGCTGGGAAACGCAAACTATATTGGAGAAGCTAAATGGAAATGAAACAAATCAAAAGCATAAGTATTTTTTCAATGATTACTCTTTTTATGGTGCTATTTGTTCAAGTATCGGCAGCATATGCTCAAATTCCCGATAAATTCACGAATCTGAAGGTTCTCCCAAAGGACATTGGCAAAAGAGACCTAATTAATATGATGAAAGGCGCCACAAGTGGACTCGGCGTAAGGTGTACTTTTTGTCATGTGGGTGAGGGCGATGATCTTTCCACATTCGATTTTGCTTTAGATGACAAAAGCCATAAAGTGAAGGCGAGAGTTATGTTCAGTATGGTCAGACAGATCAATGAAGAATTTTTGCCTAAAATCGCCGAAAACTCTGAAGAGCCTCCACAAATCACGTGTTTTACATGTCATAACGGTAATGAACATCCTCAATTGATGAGGTCACCAAAGCAAATTTGTCAAAATAGCCAATCAAGTCCCAGGTATAACCTAATTCCTTCGCCGTCTGTTATTGAGTCCAGCGCGAAGCCCATATCTGCAGCGGCAACGAACGAAGAATTTAAGGCTACGCGAAATCCTGCTCCCACCCCTTGATGCAGCTTATCATTTTTTGTAC
>CBDUTM010000394.1:0-2349 GCA_965369985.1 uncultured bacterium
ATTATTACCATATTCATCTATCTGTGCAATAGCGCCGTAACCGTATCCTTCGTCGGAGTTAAATGAAAGTACAGGCAAAAACCCTATTCTGTAACCGTTCTTATTCCTGTCATTATCGCTGCCTTTTCCGGCAGCGGATATAACAGTTGGGATTAAAATTATTATGCTTAAGAAGACTATTAAATCGAATATTATTTTATATGGCTTTATAATAAACAGGACTAAATATATTTTACTTTCAGCCATTACACAAGATTTACTTTCCTGTTAATTAAAAAAATTATATATTTGGTTCACTGAACGGGGGATTTTATATTTATCTGACAATCTTTAATTGTTGAAAGGGATAATGCCGTTGTTTTGAGAGACTAAATGAAAATAGATTCCAATATATTAGATAACGTAAGCTTGGGTAAAATTCAAGATCTTCAGAATAATCATGTTGAAGAAATTATTGAATTTTATGTAAATCTCTGCAAACCATCTAAAGTCACTGTCATATCTGATTCGGATGAGGATCTGAATATGATTCGAACTCTTGCTTTGAGCAATAAAGAAGAATCGGAATTAAATGAAGACGGTCATACCGTTCATTTCGACAGCAGCCGTGATCAGGCAAGAGATAAGAATAATACAAGGATTTTACTTCCTAAGGGGAAAGACCTCAGCAAACTGATAAACAGTGTTGACCGCGATGAAGGATTGGACGAGATCATGGAATTACTTGACGGAATTATGACAGGCAAGGAAATGCTCGTCTGTTTTTTCTGCCTTGGTCCGACTGACTCAAAATTTTCTATCTCATCTATGCAAATCACGGATTCCGCATATGTGGCTCACAGCGAAACAATCCTTTACCGCCAGGGTTATTCTCAGTTTAAAAAACTCAACGGTTCCGATAATTTCTTCCAATTTATCCATTCAGCGGGAAAGCTTGATGACCGACAAAATTCTCTGAACATCGAGAGTCGAAGGGTTTATATGGATTTGGAGAATGAGCGGGTTTTCAGTGTTAATACCCAATATGCCGGAAATAGCGTCGGACTCAAAAAACTTGCGCTTAGACTTGCCATCAATCGCGCTAACCACGATGATTGGCTTTGCGAGCATATGTTTATTATGGGCGTACTGCCCGAAGGCAAGGAAAGGGTAACATATATCTCCGGCGCGTATCCAAGCGCTTGCGGAAAAACTTCTACGGCAATGGTTCCGGGACAAATGATACTCGGTGATGACATCGCATATCTACGTAAGTCTGAAAATGGAAAAGCATTCGCAGTTAATGTGGAACAGGGAATATTCGGAATTATTCAAGATGTTAACGCTGAAGATGATCCACTCATCTATAAAACTATCAGGTCACCCGGCGAACTGATATTTTCTAATATTCTTGTGCACGATAATAATCCTTACTGGCTCGGAATGGGAGAAGATATTCCGGATAGCGGGTTCAATTTTGCCGGAGAGTGGGAGAAAAGTAACATTGACTTAAAGGGTAACCCATTGCCATTTGCTCATAAGAATGCAAGGTATACTATCCGTATTTCTGAGCTTTCAAATTGCGACCCAAAACTTCACGATCCGAACGGTGTTCCCCTGTCAGGCATGATATATGGTGGTCGGGATTCAGATACCAATCCTCCCGTTATTCAATCTTTTGACTGGAAACATGGTGTATTTATGGGGGCGATTCTCGAATCCGAAACTACCGCCGCAACATTGGGAGCAGAAGGAGAAGTTAAACACAATCCAATGGCTAACTTGGATTTCCTCGTTGTACCTCTGGGAACTTATATCGAAAATCATCTGAAGTTCGGTGAATCGTTAGACGATACTCCTCTAATTTTTTCCACCAACTATTTTCTGAAGGAAAATGGAGAATTCCTCAACAATAAAATAGATAAAAAGGTCTGGTTGATGTGGATGGAAGGTAGAATACACAACGAATTCGATGCAATTACCACACCTATTGGATTTATTCCGATCTATGATGATCTAAGTAAATTATTTTCGGATATATTTCAAAAAGGGTTTTCGGAAAGTCTCTATCAGAATTTATTTTCGATTCGCATCAAAAATCATTTAGATCGTATAGATAGAATTGAAACCGTCTATAATGAAGAGCCGAACTTACCACAATTATTTATTGATGAAATTCTCGCTCAAAAGGAACGGTTATCAGACGCAAGATCAAAACATGGCACAGATGTAATTTCACCCGATGAATTCATCTAAGACATAAAATCTGATCAATCTTTTAACCTAAGCCCTTCAGAAACAAAAAATGGTTCCACCAGCTCGAATAACCATTGGACAGCAAACGCTAAGAGTGCTGCCGGAATCGCACCT
>CBDUTM010000395.1:0-2333 GCA_965369985.1 uncultured bacterium
ACCTCATGGTTGGATGGGCGAAACAAAGAAATTATCTTTTTTGAAGAAAAATAATGTAATGCACGCAGCCGGCGGGCATTATACTACTGCGAAAGATATGATTAAATGGCTAAAAGTAAATTTGAACGGCGGAGCGCTAAACGGCAGACAGATCTTTCCCGAAGAAGTGATCGCGCAGGCTCATAAAAGTCAAATTGATTTGGATAAAGACTTTTATAAATTTCACCGTTACGGTTACGGATTCGGCTGGTATATTTCAAATTATGATGAAGAACTGTTGATCCATCATTTCGGGAGTTACACCGGTTATCGGGCGCACGTTTCTTTCATGCCGGAACATGATATCGGAGTGGCAATTTTCGTTAACGATCTGTCTCCTATCGGAGTTTATATACCGGATATCCTTGCAGCGTATATTTACGATCGAATACTCGAAAAACCGGAGTCGCTGAGCAGGATAACTGAAGAAAAGTCCGGTCTAATAAAAAAGAAAATAGTGTTCTCGGAGCGAATCAAACAAATGCTCGCTCAAATGGCATCTCGTAAATTTGATCTCACCTGTGATAGCGAAGCTTATCAGGGAACTTTCAGAAATGAATCCTTCGGTACTTTGGAATTAGCTTATGAAATGAAAATCACGACGGCTTCCATGGGCAATCTCTCAGCCGAACTGACACCATATAAAAGGCAGAACAGCATGCGAGTGGAATTAGTGCCCAACAGCGGTCGTGTAATTGATTTCTATCCTTCAGGAACCTGCACAGAAATTGACAGTCTCAAGTTTATGAAAGAGACCTGGCTGCCGGTTAATTAAATTCTTAGTTTATTTGACGAACCGCTTCACACAACCACCCCTCAGCCCCTCCTTTGGAAAGGAGGGGAAATAATATTTCTACCTCTAAGGAAAGAGAATATCGAGTGCGGGTTAGGGTTTGAGCCAAAGGCTCTCCTTTGGAGCCCTGACCGTACATCACCTCTTTAAATTTATACTATCTAAAAAACATTTATTGCTTTAGCCATCGCCTCTGCGCCCGGAAATCCGGCGAGCGGTCCGTTGCATTCGACCATGAGTTTGCCGAAGTTCTCGGGACCATCGTGTCTTCCCGGCGACTCTTTTTCGAATATCATTATCATGTTCAGACCTTTTGCGACAAGGTCCACACCTTCCCGATATTCAAGCGTTCCGCCCCCATTGTCATCCATTACAAGATCACCGATACTGTACCATTGGCTTATCAGAGCACCCACATCTCCGAATGGTGGTGGATCGGAAACGATCCCCTTTTCCGGATTTCCGTCGACGAACATCTTCTGCATATACGCATGTGCGTCAATTTCAAATAGGAATGCTTCATATCCCGTTTCTGATGATGGAAAATTCATCACTTCTACCCGTGCTTCGCCTTTTTCCCAATCACCCACGACGTAACCCTTAGCGCCAATAAGAGGTTTGTCTACATAGGTTTTTCTTACAGTTCCCTCGTTCACCTCCGAAACCGCTCGAGTGCTTTTGGCAACCGGCATATCATTATCAGTAGATGTGCAGGAAATAACAGTTATAAGACCCATAAATATCAGTGTAAAAATTAGGGTATAAGTCCGCATATCTCGCTCCTTTTTGATGTGATTAGTAGTTTTAATCCTTTTTACCCGGCATAAATATTAGACAAGTCAATTCCTTGTCTGTCTTAGTTCGTGAATTCATGTATGTTGATCTTTACTTCATTGAAATATATTACTTATTAAGTCACATTATCAATGAAAACTTCACGCATGATACTTGTTACCTATAATTATTGATTACATTTGCGGAATCGAAGTTCTCCCTCTATATTCCAACTGAGGACTCATGCTATGACCGTCATACTCGTACTCGTTTACATCGGACTCACCCGCGCGGTGATGTGGCTGTTTGATCGCACTACGATCAACTGGACAATTCGGGTGATAATCTTAGTCGCCGTAAACGCCGGAGCGACAATTTTAATGTTCGATTATATTGAAGATCAATTCGAACCTATCAAAAGGGTGTTCGAAAAGTATTACGAACGGTTTGATTGAGTTGGTTTCTTCAGGCGAACTCAAATAATCCCTGCGCCCAAAAGCAACGCAAGCAAGAGAAGCATCACTCCAACAATATTTCGGACATGGATCATTTTAACTTTTTTCATGAGCCTGCTTCCGACGAATGAACCGACAAACGCAGTCAAGGTTGCAGCGATTATCAAATTAATTCCACCCGAGTCGGACACTATCGTCAACGTTCCCGCAGATATTGATGTTCCGTAAACGGTCAGGCGAGCAAAATCCACAACCACCGCGCAGACGACGCC
>CBDUTM010000396.1:0-2330 GCA_965369985.1 uncultured bacterium
CTTTATTTGATATAACAGAAATGTCTGTTATTTGATATTATGTAACAGACGATTGAACTAAAGAAAAGTAGGAACTGAAAGGAACAGCAGATAAACAAATCCGCGCATAAATTCCACATTCCGGTAATGGGTACCGGATTTACCGTTGACACCCCTGTAAGAATCGCAAAATTCGGCATTTCCTCAGTTATTTCCATCACTGACGATATGCTCATTGAACATATGAGAAAATTCCATGCAGAGGGTGCCGGCGAGCCGTATGAGGAGATTCCCCGCAAAAGCAAGAATTCACGCGTTCACAGAATAAGAAAATATTTAAATCTCGTTGACCGGATCGTCGAAAAAGAGCTGGACTCTCTCCGCAAATCTGATTTTGAAGCGGGAAGCGATATTACGCGCTATTTCGAAATGCTTCCGGATTCGCCGCTAAGAGTCGAATATCTTAAGATGCTTAGTGAAAAAGACCCTGAAATAAAAGAAAAGATTCAAAATGAACTTCGAGAAAAGATCGTTCCGGGAAATATCGACGTCAATATAATGACTAAGCTTGACAGAAACGGAGCAAGGGGAAATGAAGATCTTCCCGTCGGGCAAAGTGATGCACTACTGGCTCTTAGAGGTTATGCAGAGAGCAAACTCAACTCTTCCGTTATTTTTTCTGCAGGTCTTAACATGAGGTTGTACGGCTACATAGCAAATTTTGCTGACTTTTTTCCAAATAAATTAGGCGAAATAAAAAAACGGATAATTTTGAAGGTAAGTGATTATAGATCCAGCGCAATACAAGGAAAGTTCCTTGCCAAAAAAGGACTTTGGGTTTCTGAATATAGAATTGAATCCGGACTCAATTGCGGCGGTCATGCATTTGCCACAAAAGGGTATCTGATGGGTCCGATATTAGAAGAGTTTAAAGAAAAGGGAGCTGCTCTTAAAGAAAAATTATTTGATATTTATACTAAGGCACTTGAGAAATATGACAAGATCGTGCCATCCAGTGCTCCCGAAATCAAATTGACAGTTCAGGGCGGAATAGGAACTAATGACGAAAGGGAATTACTTCAAAATCGTTACGATGTTGATGCAACAGGCTGGGCGACCCCATTCCTTCTTATAAAAGAAGTAACTAACGTAGATGATGATCACAGAGAGAGGCTAGCTTCAGCCGGCGAGGATGATGTGCTTCTTAGCGATTCCTCTCCGTTAGGTCTTCCATTCTGGGTACTAAAAAATTCGGCATCTATAGAAGAAAAAGATAAGCTCATCGAACTCGGCAAACCGGGAAGCGAATGTCCAAAAGGTTTCCTTATTTCCAACACAGAATTTACAAAGCATCAAATTTGTAGATCTTCGAAATCTTATGTGAGAAAAAAACTTGCCTTATTGGATACTCTTGATGAACCTGAAAGTGTTATTGCCAGACAAAGAGATTTTATTCTTGCAAAAGCATGTTTATGCCGTGACCTTGCTGCATCGGTTTCGCAAAATGTCAAGATCAAAAGAAATGGCCAATCATTAATTTGCTGTGGCCCGGGAATAATAAGTTTTTCCAAAAAGACATCGCTCGAAGAAATGGTTGACCATATATACGGTAGAATATCGCTTATCACAGATTCCAAGAGACCGCATATGTTCATCAAAGAACTTAAACTCTACGTCGAGTACATTAGAAAAGAAGTAGAGGAGTATACTCTTGAACTTTCAAACCGGACGCCAAGATATTTCCGTGAGTTTAAAGAGAATATATTAGAAGGAATCGAGTATTATCGGAAAAATGTAGAAGATTATATAGATCAACAAAGGGATCAATTCCTTGCAGAACTTGATGTTCTCAGCAACGAACTCAATGCTATATTGACCGATAAGATACTTGAGGTTCAACCCGTCGAAGCCTCTTAGTTAGCGACCTTTCTAACAAAAATCTCGTAATATTCATTCTCGTTCGAAGTACTTGTAATTATTACTAAGATGTCTCACCCGTTGAACATTTAATTATCACTTGAATAAAGCTGCACAAGTCAGTAAATTCAAATCAATTAATTGTTAATTTGTAATCGTTTATTGTTAGATATCATTTGTAGTGAGGTAAATTGGGCAAATCAATAAGATGGAATATTGCACTGAGTGCCGAGGGCGGGAATCGAACCCGCCTGCACATCTTTGTAACGCTATTATAGCAACACTTACAGAGGGTTGTAAATCATTCCGGTACTGAGACGGTATTAATTATATCGATATCTATTTTATCCTCCATTCCATCCCCTATCCTTTAACCATTCCTTCACATCTCCCACGCTGAAGCGAATCCGCTTACCGGATATCTTTATTTTAGG
>CBDUTM010000397.1:0-2306 GCA_965369985.1 uncultured bacterium
GCTGCTAGTGACATTAAAGACCCTACAACGTGGGCTGATGGATCATGGGGAGTATATCCATTTGCTCCAAGCGGAAATATATATGTTTCGGGAGTAGATATAGACAAAGGAACTCATGACGATTTTAGAATATTTACAGAGGACTTTAAAAAGTCGGGAAATATTACCTCAAATACAACTTGGTCAGGATATGCTTACGTTACAAGTCAAGTAACGGTAAATTCCGGTGTAAAATTGACTATAGAACCGGGAACTATGATTAAGTTCGCTAATAATTCCAGTCTTATTGTAAAAGGACAACTGATCGCAGAGGGCACGCCCTCCGAAATTATTACATTCCGCTCAATTAATAATAATGCGCCGCATTCTTCGTGGTGGTGGGTCTATCTGGATCAAAACGGGGGTATTCAAAGTCCAAGCTCTATAAAATACGCTCACTTTCAGGATGCGAACTACGGGATACGTGCAGAAAAAGCTGATAATTCTGTTGTGGAAAACAGCACATTTGAAAATTTGAGGATAGGAGTTTTCACCAGATATCAAAACAATCCCGGAAAGATGACAATAAAAAACAATCAATTCGATAATTTAACGGCATACGGAATATACGCCAAAGATTCAGATGCAAATATTTCATCTAATACTATTACTAATACAGCTGATCCCAATCCTAATATCACTTTTGGTTATGGAATTTATTTAAATAGCTCCTCTGCGAGCCTGAAAGATAACAGTGTAACAGGAAGCGAGCTTAACGGAGTGCGAGCCTATGGTTCGGGAGGATCTTCAAGGATGTATTATAATTCGAGGACCAGCCCTAACGGCGGGTTTAACACTATCACATCTAACTTGAGCCACGGAATTTACATAACTGACAGTGCTGGCTTGTTATTGGGCCTCACGACCAGCTCAAAAGGTATTAATACCATTTTTAATAATAGCGGGAAAGAAGTATACAACAATACTCCTTCCATAATTAAAGCAATCTGTAATGACTGGAGTGGAACTCCAACTGCATCTGATTTTTTCGGAGTTGTACTTTATGATCCTTACTATGGGTTCGGGTCGCCTTGCGGTGAAATAACCGCATCGTTGAACAATCCTCTGTCTCGATGGTTATTTTCGCTGCTAAACTCGAATCCGGACTATCTGTATGCACAGGGCAGCGATATCTCTGTACTGAATAGTCGGGCTACAGATGAGTTTGCTTCAGGTAATTATGGGGAAGCTCTGAGACAATACAAGGAAATAATCAGAGATTTTCCCAACTCTGATCAGGTATTTTTCGCGCTAACGCTATCTTCTGAAGCGTATAAAGGCTTGGGCAGGAAGTCGGAATTCCGCCCCTACCTGGCTGAAATTCTAAATCAGAGATCCGACACTAAAGCAAAACGATTCGCTAAACGGCTTATGATGCTCAGTCTTGAAGATAGCGGAGAATTAATAGAAGCGCTCGCCATCGGTGATGAGATACTTTCAAATGATCCCTCTGATGAAGAGGTCAATGAAGTATTATCTCGACAGGCTATGATATTCGAATCGCTTAATGATTTTGGAGCTTCGAGACAGAAATTTGAAGAGATCATCACGAGATTTCCGGGTACGGAATATGCCTCATTCGCCTCTGTACAGATGGAAATTCTTCCGCCGGATGCAGGATTCGGCAAAAGCACGTATGGCTCAAAATCGGAAGATATTTCACTGCCGAAGGAATATTCGCTTTCAAATAACTATCCAAACCCGTTCAATCCTGTGACGAGGATAGAATTCACCCTTCCCGAGGTAGGCTTGACGAGATTGATAATTTACGATCTCCGAGGAAGGGAAGTCGCAAAACTGATCAACGGTGAAATGAGCGCAGGAAATCATAATGTTACATGGGATGCCTCAAAGATGGCGTCAGGAATTTATATCTATCGCATAACATCAGGCAATTTTGTTGCGACTAAGAAGATGGTGTTGTTGAAGTAAGAATTAAAAATATTATTTAAGGCAGCCACGGACCACTGACCTTACGCTGATCGAGCGTAAGCCAGGTGCTGTATTTACTCGGCTTACAAAGCCTGTATCACATATATGGCACAAAGCCATACCCAAATCTCGCTAATTATGCTGTTTTCAATACGAACTGGCTATATGATGCATATTTTGTAACCAGTTTTGACATACAGGTTCACCAGAATGTGGGTACTTTTTGGGTACTCACATAATTTAAGAAGGACGTAACTTATATTAGCAATGGGAGATAGGCGATATTGTCGAACTTCTTAAAATCCCTCGATCGTTAGATCATGCGGGTTCGAGTC
>CBDUTM010000398.1:0-2303 GCA_965369985.1 uncultured bacterium
ATTTATATGGCCCGGTTCTTTTTGTCCAACCTAATACAAGACAGGTATTTTCAAATTACTCCGATTTAGCAAGGGTTTTGAAAAAAGACGGAATTATCTATACAGGAATTTTACCGAACGAAATAAACATCGCAAATACGTCAGTATCATGGAATGGGAGAGATTGGGCAATGATTATGTTACCTCTTCCTGAAAACAGAAATAGTAGGATAAATCTTCTTGCTCATGAACTTTTTCATAGAGCGCAAGCAGGATTAGGCTTCAATGCACATAATCCATCTAACAATCACCTCGATCAAAAGAAAGGCCGAATCTACTTGCGCCTGGAATTAGATGCTCTGAAAAAAGCAGCACTTGCAATCTCTCCTTCAGAGGAAATAGAACATTTGACAAATGCCCTTATTTTCAGAAAATATCGGCATACAATTTTCTCGGACGCCGGTACGACAGAAAACTTATTGGAGCTAAATGAAGGAATTGCTGAATACACCGGAGTGATTATTAGTGGAAGAGAAGATCACGAAATGCGAGAACACTTTATTACAAGAATCAACAGATTTTTGGACAATCCGAGCTTCGTCAGGTCATTTGCTTATGAAACCATACCTGTTTACGGATACTTGCTTCGCGATATAAAAAAGGACTGGAATAAAGAAATCGATGACAACACGGACCTTACCGAATATTTTTTGAACGCTTATAAAATTCAACTACCAAAAGATTTAGAAACAGCAGCTTTCGAAGTCACTGACCAATATAACGGGCAAAGTATTCATGCGGAGGAAACCATAAGGGAAGAACGAGTCAAAAAGATACTTGCCGAATATAAGAACAAGTTTGTTCATAAGCCGCATTTGGTGATTCGCTTTGAGAAAATGAGCATCTCGTTTGATCCCAGGAACATAACGCCACTTGAAAGCTTTGGAACAGTCTATCCGAATATTCGGGTTACGGATAACTGGGGTATTCTCTCCGTTGAAAAGGGAGCCCTGATGAGTCCCAACTGGGACATAATAACGGTTAGCATACCAACAGAGATTGTGAAAAATAAAGCGAGCGGAAACGGTTGGACATTGGAATTGAAGGATGGTTACGCTGTGCAAAAAGATAAAGCGAGCAGCAACTATATTCTGACGAAGAAATGAAGCGAATTTTCAATGGAGAGGAAGATGTTGTTGTTGAGCTGGCAAAGCCTGCATTACGAGATTCCCACGGAGGATCCCGCGAGGCGCCACCACTTAACTAACTTATTAAGCACTCACACAATCGAAGTGCAAAACTCATTAAATCGATAGTTTTTTAGAAAATAGGTTTTCGGATGCTATTTTTTGTCCCAATAACGAAAGTTTATGATACACATTTTAGGTAGACGGTAAACGAGCTTCGGATCTCTGTACGCAGCGGCTAATTCAAAGAGATGCAAATTTCTTGGAAATACTTGATTACTGTTTATCCATTCTATAAATTACCACACGAAACGAATTCGAAGCTATAAACACGAGAATTTCTAAATGGTTCTCGAGAGAGGAGGGATAGTATCGAATTCATTTTTAATGATAGCATATTAAGCAGGTCTCAGAACTAAAGTCCTAATACAAGAGTGAATTATCACCACACCCTATGGGGAAGTGGAAGGCATTTTTCGCTAAAGTAAGATGAAGCAAAACAAAGTGGACATGTAGAGGCATAACTATATTTACAAGAAAGTAAACAAGATTAATAAAGGAGATAAATTCGATGAGTAGAGATATCACTATAGAAGAATGGAGAAAAAGAAAAGATTTTGTCGGTTTCACGGATGCAGATGCAAGGCTGTTGAAAGAATTGGGAGTGGTTATTAATAAACATGCTGAAAAATTTGTTGATTCATTATTTGAAAGATTTATGTCGACGGAAGAAACAAAAGTATTTTTTGCTGAAAAAGATACGTTGAATCATGTCAAGAGTATGCAAAAGGATTACTTTATTGCTTTCGCGAATGGTGAATATGAGGAAAAATATCTAGAGAGCCGCATACATTTGGGAAAGCTTCATGAAAAAATTGGTCTACAACCGAGATATTATATGGGAGGATATTCCATATTTCTTCAATCAGCAATGCCATATATCTTAAAAGCATTTAAGAACGATACAGATAAATCCCAAAAAGCTTTGAAAGCGCTAATAAAAATAATATCACTCGACCAGGATGTTGGTGTATCAACACTGATCGCAATACGTGAAGAGAAGATCGCTGCTCAATCTCAGGATCTATTGGAATCGGGAACACCTGTATTACAAATTTGGGAGAATATTCTGGTTGC
>CBDUTM010000399.1:0-2298 GCA_965369985.1 uncultured bacterium
CCTCAATCGTAATTATATGATATTCAAAGTTCGCATTTATATAGTCGACCATTGTCGCAAGCGTAGTGGATTTACCCGAGCCGGTCGGTCCTGTGACAAGGACCAATCCTTTGTCGAGGGAGGATAAGTCCCTTATTATTTCAGGTAAACCGAGCTGTTCAAAGCTTAATAAATCTGATTTTATTATCCTTAAAACTGCCGCTTTTCCCTGTCTGCCGTAGAATACGTTAACCCGAAATCTACCTATGCCGCTTAATTCGCGTGAAAAATCAACTTCAAAGGTTTCTTCAAGCTCTCTTCGCTGATTTTCTGTCATTACATCATAAATGAGACGGTCAACTTCTTCTTTTTCCAATGGAGGAGATTCGATCTTCTTCATACTTCCGTCAATTCTCAGCATCGGCGGAGAACCCACAGTGATGTGGATATCCGATGCGTCACTATCAACAGCGAATTTTAGGATTTCAAATATTTCCATCCTAGATCCTGATTAGTTTACCTTTTCAAGCAGTATCAATTGGATGTCAAATCCGGAAAATATTGAATATGAGGAGTTATAAATATAATTAGCTCATCTTTATTTTTTTCCAATGACCTGTGAACAAATAATTTTCCGATTATAGGAATAGAACTTAAATAAGGCACCTTCTTATAATTAATAAACTCATCTTCTTTTATCAGTCCGCCAATGGCAGCCGTATCACCTTGCCTTACCATTATTTTTGTATCAGCCTTTCTTTCGGAGGTTATGGGTCTATCATTATCAGGACCCGTAAAACCGGTGATCGCCGCTACAGAAGTAGTAATGGAAAGCATTACATAATCATTCTCAGTAACATGAGGAATTATTTTAAGCGATATACTTATATCCTTATCTTCAAAAGTTAGCGGCTGCGTTAGTGTTAACCCCCCTGTTGAGCCGGCGCCAGATTGATTTTGCGGAACAGCTATTGGAATAGTTGTTAAGATCTCTGTTGATGCTTCCTGATTGTCCAAGGTGGAAAGTGTAGGATTATTGAGTAACTTTGATCTCCCTTCCGTCATTAAAGCGTCCATGACGAGTTTAAATTCCTGAAGTGAAAGAGTCGCAATATTAAATCCTTGAAATGTTCCAAAAATCGGAAATCCGTTTGACTGACTTGCTATACCACCTGCAGCTCCGCCTGCTGTGGAAGCTCCTGAAACAGGCCCACCTCCAACGGTAGCTGATACATTCCAATTTATTCCGAAATCTTCGTTTTCAGAAAGCCTTGTCTCAACAAATTGAACCTCTATCGTAATTTGTGGTACCGGAACATCTAAGGCATTAATAATTGCGGTGACATTTGGAATGTTCTGTGGAACATCGGTTACGATAATAATATTTGAAGCTCCCGTATTCTGAGTTTCGCCTCCCTTCACCGTCATCCCGAATGTGGTTATTTCAGAAGTCGACGAAACTACTCCCACCAAAGATTCTTTTACTTTTTCCGCATCAATATATTTCAGCTTATATAATTTAGTGGTCTTATCACCACGAATTTCCGTGCCTGCGGATTTAACCATGATAATATTATTTTCCTGAAACCAGTCATATCCATTCATTTTAATAATTGAATCTAAGGCGTTCCTTATTTTAACTCCCTTTAAAGAAACAGAAATTTTACCCACAACGTCAGGACTTGTAATTATATTTAGTCCATGTTTTTTTGCTAAAAGCTTAAGAACATCCTGAATTTCAGCATTTTTTAGATCAATATTTACCGTTGCGTTCCGTCCTCTCTGAAGGAGAATAACTGCTTCTGTATCGCTTGATATCATTATATTCAAGAATAATATCGTCGTTATAATAAATATTTTATATAATAAGAATCTATCGTTCATCCTTGTTATTACCTCCTAATTCGAGCCGAATATTTGTATTTCCAAGAGTTAATATTGCAAACTCATCCCCTATTTCACTTAGCGTATATCCATTTACCTTATTGTTAAGCTCATAAACTTCACCGCCGATTATTACCCATTCATCCACTATGCCTGAAAGCACAAAACTGCTGTCAAGATTATCTACTTGTATAAACTCACCATCTGAAGATCGATTGAGATATTCCAAAAAATCCGGTTTATAAAACGGATCCAGATTCCACGCACCCTGAAAATCAACAGTGAGATTTCCCTCACCGGGAATAATTAAATTGACCTTTTGAACTAATTGCTGTGCCAGCGGCTCAGGAAGAATTGAAACAGGCAAGTTCTTGACTATAGGTATATTGGCTATTCCACCTCCATTATCGCCCAACAGGTCATAGAAGTAGTAGG
>CBDUTM010000400.1:0-2289 GCA_965369985.1 uncultured bacterium
GTTCTTTTCCTGCTTTGAACTTCGGTACTGTTGTAGCCGGAATTTGGATTGCCGCGCCTGTGCGTGGGTTCCTTCCGGTACGAGCAGCGCGATCTGACGTTGAAAATGTGCCAAATCCAACCAATGTGACTTTGTCTCTCTTCGTAAGTGCGGATGTAATGTTCGATGTTACTGCATTCAACGCGCCTTCCGCCTGGACTTTTGTCAATCCACTGTCTGTTGCGATTGCTTCGATTAGTTCTGATTTGTTCATTTAAGATCCTCCTGTTAGAGTGTTTCTGGGTGAAACCGCTGTAACCCTTATGGTTACTTGTTCTTAGAAGCAATATAAGCTTGAGCATCCGAATGTCAAGGAAAAAATTCATTTTATTAATATTTATGTATTCTCTATAACGCTTTGAAGTAGTGAGTTTGCGGGTATTATACTCACTTTCAAAGCGCAAATGTATAAGCCCTATGTTATTATTTATAATAAAGATAGAACTGTAACAATTTTTATCATTTATATCGATTTTTTAACTCGGAAATAAGGCTTTTTTCATCAAAAAATATTTTTTCAGAACAACCCAAAATCCAAGAACTTATGCGGGTTACAGGCATATATGTCAATAAAAAGACCGGGATTTTATTTCGATATGCCACCGTAATTTCTCCCTGAGTACCTCCTCCTAAGCTCGCATATTCATCCCAAAAAACCACTACATAATCAGTATTATTTTCTAAAAATCCAAGATCGTGGTCAATAACCTTATGAATAACTCTTTCAAACTTTTTCATATTCTCTTCTTTCCACTTCTTGAAGTTCGATTTCTCCTCCGTAGTCAATATTTTGTTGGATTCTTCATTCGGATTGAATACTTCATGTCCGAGCTCCTGCTTGAGACGAGCAGAAATACTCTTTCTCCAACTTTCTCCTCCGTCAGGCGCATACTCCATAGCACCGGAAAGATATGCAATTTTGGAATTGACTTTGTTGTTACTCCCAGTGATGTCGTTGATCTGATCTGTCATATTCGACAAGTTCGTTTTCAGTAAACCAAACGTTTATTTCCGCCTTCGCTGCTTCTTTATCCGAAGATGCATGAATTACATTTCGGACAGCTGTTCCCGCCTCATCCGCATAACCGTAGCTATGGTGCGATAGATCTCCACGTATGGTTCCGGGTAAAGCACTTTTCGGTTCAGTCGCTCCACACATCTTTCTGACGACTTCAATAGCTTCGTCTCCTTCAACCACTCCTGCGACTATAGGTCCTTCCGTTACAAAATCTATTAGAAGATTGCGGATCTTCTCACCTAATCTGGCTCCGATATCTTCTTCGGTGTAATGACTACCGGCTAATTCCTTTGTCGCCTGAAGCATCTTCAGTCCCACTATTTTAAGCCCTGATTTTTCAAAACGGGCAAATATTTCGCCTGTTAAAGATCGAGAAACGCCGTCCGGCTTAATTAGTACAAGTGTCTTTTCAATCATTATTTGAATTCCTTAATCTATTAGATACATTTTCTTTTGAAGTATTCATATTCAACGAACAAAAGATAGTCTTTTACACTCAATTTATCATCTTAAAACGTTCTAATGATCTTCGTGTTTTTTTGCCAAGCTTTGGATTTCTTCGGATAATCGTTATTAAAATGTAGTCCTCGACTCTCTTTTCTCATTATGGCACTCCTGATGATAAGGTATGCTACGGCGGCGAGATTATGGAGTTCGACAAGTCCCTCTGATACAATTGTTTTTTTGTAGTACTCTTCGATCTCACTATTTATAAACTTTATCCTGTCTAACGCGCGCTTCAGCCGAAGATTGGTTCTGATAATTCCGACGTAATCCCACATATTTTCCTGTATCTCCATAATGTCATGAGAGATCAATATCCACTCTTCCTGATTAAATGTTCCTGAATCATCCCATTCGGGCACATCAGGAAATCCGTTTGATAAATAATCTTTCGATTGTTTTATTTTTTCAAACGCTCTTTTGGAAAATACAACTCCTTCCAGCAGGCTGTTACTTGCCAATCTATTTGCTCCATGAACGCCTGTGCAAGCTACCTCACCCACTGCCCATAAGTTCGGCAACGTACTTGCCCCATGCGAATCAGTTGTTACTCCGCCACACATATAGTGAGCTGCGGGTACAACCGGTATAGGTTCTGAAGTGATGTCAATTTTATACTGCAGACATCTTTCATATATATTAGGAAACCTTTCTTTAACTGAAGTGCCGTCTAGGTGGGTCAGATCTAAATAAACATACTTATCCCCACTTAATTTTATTTCATGGTC
>CBDUTM010000401.1:0-2279 GCA_965369985.1 uncultured bacterium
CCTGAATACGTGCAAACGAGCAGGTCCGGCGGAGAGATCTTTCCAAACGGACCTATATTATCAGACTCTATCAGACCTATATCATTTTTCACATATCCGCATACATCAGAAGAATATCCGATATCTTCGGCTTTCATTATGAGATCGCCGGCAACTTTTTTCACACCGCATTGGAGAGCGTTCACTTCGGGATAAACAAGATGAAAATCGAATACCCTCAAAAGTTCTGCAATATTTCCGCTTATGAAGAGATATGCGACCTTTTCATTTTTTTCTTCCGCAGAAGATATTCCTGAGTACCAATTATCAAGCAATTCACGCTGATAAGTTCGGGCAACACCCTGATATTTATATTTAACTTTTTCCATTATGAAAAGAAAAGTATCGACTCAACGAATGTTTCCACTTGAGTCTTGATCGATTCGAATACTCCCATTTTTTCTTCAAATTCGAACGATAGATATGGTATATCCTTGGTTTCGAGAGCGTCCTTTAACAGCACATAATCGAATAGGGCCGGTTCGCAGAACTTTGCCGCGCAAAACAAAACTCCGGCAGCACCAGTTTTTTCAACTTTCTCTAATAAGTGGTCGCTTCTTGAACGCCTGCCATCGTGTCTCACCGAAGAGGGATAGCTCTTATTGATATACGCTTCAGCAAGATTATGATAGGGAGAACCTTCTGTTGAAACATCTTCCATAAACCACCTATATCCGATCAGAAGGTCATCGTCTACGATATAACAACCGGCTTCTTCAAGAAGATGGAGCATATCCAGCGGAGGTTGCTCACAGAATGACCCCTCCAGGATGACTCTTACGTTGTCTCTTTCTCCTTTATCTCGCAGGGTTATGGATTTCAATAACTTATCAAGAGTATCCGAGAATATCGATTGGGGAACGAGCGTGCCGTACCGAATGATGATATACAACTCTACCGTCGATAACTTCCAGGGCTCTCTGTTTCTCAAATCATAAAGTTCTCGAATCTTTGCCCTATTCTTATTGTATACGGCAATTGATTCAAGAATTAATTCTTCATCAGGTGAAGAGCCGTTCATTGCGCACAAATTATCTGCGATACGTTTATATTCGTGAGCTAGATATTCCACAGCACTTTCTGAGTACATATTTTGCGGCAGATGAATAAATTCTACCTGCTGATCTTTAAAATTCCGTTCCCATATTCCGCTTAGATTTTTCGAAACATCACAAATGGAGGGAAAAACCATAGCGTCAATATGCTTTAAATTTCCTTTTAGCCCGACTTCAAGAGTACTCCGCGATATGGAACAGATAAAGGACTGGATAAGCGAATCCGCATATTCTATTTCAACATCTGAGCCGCCTCCGAATATCCCGGTTGGAAACATACCGCAGCCATCAATGATCTCCCACGGCGTATAAACCGGAAATGTACCGACAGCAAGACCTGTGGAGCTTTCTTTCTTCCATTTATTAATATCCTGATAAGGTGCTTCAACTCTACTTTTACATTCAGATATTATTCGGTCAAAAGTCATTGAAAATCCGTTAAGCTTATTTCATTCAACTCTTATGTATGGAATTACATCCACCTATCGCAAATAGGTAACAATTGTATGATATAGACCAAATTTTATGCCAACAATATTAGCTCTTGCCGATTAGAGGCTTAACTTAAGCATTTTCAATAGGATAGATTTAGTAACAGTTAAACTGAGTATTTAAAATCTTAACTTATTTCTTACTTTTGGCATATGAGTAGAAGCGTATTCTCATTGATAGGAATTGTTTTTGTCCCCCTCAGGACATCTTTATTTTATTACCCACTTAATTATCAATGCTGAATTCTCTGCTTAGATCAATTTTTCGACGGAAATAATAAAATAAACACGATTAAACCGATTAATACCAAACCACCGATAAATAGGATTTTATATTTCTTTATCTTCTTTTCTTTTTCTGTAAGTGGTCGCAATTTATCGGCGTATTTCTTCTCCCAGCCGGAGCCAAATGCAGTGCCGAGAGCAACCCCGATTGCTACTCCGACACCGATATTCTCCAATGCTATTCCGATACCCATGCCTATCGGTATTCCAATTGCCATACCCTTACCTTGGTAGTATCCTTTCGGGTGTTTACCTGTTTTTCTAAATTCTTCCTTCCTTGCTTTGTTCGCGATAAACGCAAACACTCCGACAGCCAGCGCCAAAATCACTATTGCTACTATTACCCATGGGAAAGTATCCACTACGACCTCCCGGTTAAAATGTCGATAATATCATTGAAATTTAATTT
>CBDUTM010000402.1:0-2270 GCA_965369985.1 uncultured bacterium
CATAGGCCAGTCTTGTTCTTCCCCAATCACTCTTGCTGTAGATATCTGCACCTTCTGCTTCCATATAATCGAGGACATCTTTCTTAATGTGCTGAATTTCATCGCCCTCAAGCGAAGAGTTTATAATATACATTGTTTCGTAATAGTTCACTAATTCCTCCGTTTCGTGATCATTAAAGTAATGGCGCAATAACGAGAGATACAACAGCCATGAGCTTTATCAATATATTCATTGATGGTCCGGATGTATCCTTAAAAGGATCGCCGATCGTATCACCTACAACAGCTGCTTTATGAGCGTCTGAGCCTTTACCGCCATATTCTCCTGCTTCAATAAGTTTTTTGGCATTATCCCAAGCCGCTCCTCCGTTGGACATAAAAAGTGCAAGAAAAACACCGGCTAATGTAGAACCGGCGAGAAGTCCTCCGAGTGCTTCTGCTCCAAGCAGAAAACCGATGATAACAGGAACAAAAATCGCTATAAGTCCGGGAGCTATCATTTCTCTCAATGCAGCTTGTGTACTTATTTCAACGCATCTTGCAGAATCCGGTTTGCCTGTTCCTTCCATAAGACCCGGAATTTCTTTAAACTGTCTTCGGATTTCTTCCACCATTTTAAAAGCTGCTTTCCCAACCGATGTCATCGTTAATGCCGCTACAAGAAACGGCACAATTCCACCGAGTAGCAGCCCGATAACAACAACAGGTTTTGTTAAATCAATTCCTATTTCATCTAGTCCTACCGCCTTACTATACGCTGAGAAAAGCGCTAAAGCCGTTAGCGCGGCAGACCCTACTGCGAAGCCTTTACCGAGCGCAGCGGTCGTGTTCCCCAATGAATCAAGCTTGTCAGTAATTTTGCGGACATCATCTCCAAGACCGGCCATCTCCGTTATTCCGCCGGCATTATCCGCTATCGGACCGTATGCGTCAACCGACATCGTAATTCCTACGGTCGCAAGCATTCCAACTGCAGCGATTCCAATTCCATATAGTCCGGCGAATTCCGAGGCTATATATATCACTGCGCTAATAATTATGACCGGCAGCGCCGTACTTTCTAATCCCACAGCCAAACCTGTAATCGCATTTGTGGCAGGACCTGTTTCAGATGCTTCCGCAATGCGCCTGATAGGGGAAAATGATGTATAATATTCTGTGGCGAATCCAATTAGCACTCCTGCAAGACTCCCGGCTACTATCGCCCAGAATATTGAAATTCCCGTGACAGCTGTATCGCCTATGCTACCTTGAAAACCAAGATATTCAGTAGCGTAATATGAGCCTACTATAAAGAGTAACGAGGCTAATATTGCTGAATACCTTAAAGCTCCGGCGGGATTTCCTTTACTCAATACTTTAATAGATGCGATCCCCATCAAAGATGCTACCAAACCTATCATAGCCAGAATTAACGGGAGAGCCATAAATTTAATTGGCATTAATTCGGTCATTGTAGCTGTGGCGCCGATCGCTATAGTAGCGATAATCGATCCTACATAGGATTCAAAAATATCCGCACCCATACCGGCAGTATCACCAACATTATCACCGACATTGTCTGCTATAACACCGGGATTTCGAGGATCATCCTCAGGAATTCCCGCCTCTATTTTACCTACGAGGTCAGCGCCTATATCGGCAGATTTGGTGAATATTCCACCACCTACTCGTGCAAACAATGCTATAGAACTCGCGCCCATTGCAAATCCGTTGATATACTGTGCTGAGGATATATCCTGTCCATACATCAAAAAGAAGGTACCTACTCCCAGCAAACCAAGACTCGCTACGGAAAGTCCCATTACCGAACCACCCATGAACGATATTAACAATGCTTTACTTTCCCCCGAAGTTGCCGCTGCCTGAGATGTTCGTACGTTTGCCTTTGTTGCGGCTTTCATCCCCACGAAACCCGCTGTCATCGAACAAAATGCACCCGCAACATATGCTATCGCTGTTTCAGGCGCTATGCTCGTATAAAGAAATATTGATACTAAAAGTATAAAGCCAAGAAGAATTGTATATTCTCTTCTTAAAAATACCATGGCTCCGTCATGTATCAAAGCGGCAAGCTCCTGCATCTTCTCGTTGCCTGCGTCCTGCTTGGTTATATACACATATACCAACAATGCAACAACCATTCCTCCTACTCCAAACCACGGTGCAAATTCTACAATTCCCGGAATCTCCAAGTTTAATTTCCCTCCCTATTTATCATATTTTTGTTTTCATGTTTGTTATATTTATTCATACTTTTTTTTATACCG
>CBDUTM010000403.1:0-2229 GCA_965369985.1 uncultured bacterium
TATCTCTTCATGAGATAGATTTAGCTCTTTCGCTATCTGATAAATTCTTTTTTTAGGTTCAGCTGCTTCGGGTTTTGCCGAGGCGCTATCTGATTTTTTACCGCTCATCTGCCCTTATCTGTTGATTTATTCAACTTCTTCAAAATATTCGCTTATAGCGGAGATAATTTTCTCTGCTGTTTTACCGCCGACTCCTTTAACATTTTTCATCCCTTCGATTCCCGCATCCAGGATGTCTTCCGCTCTTTCAAATCCTGCTTCAGTTAATTTGGCGATTATTGAAGGTGTTAATCCGTCCCCTTCATCGCTCAACAAGTCTGTTTTCAACTCTTCATCTGCTTGGCGGAGAACCTCTATTTCATAGCCGGCGAGGTCTGATGACAACACAACATTCTGTCCATTTTTACCGATCGCCAGCGGATACTCCTCATCAGGAATGATAACGGTGGCTTTTTTATTTTCTTCATCAATATCTGTTTTGATCGGTTTTGCGGGAGATAATGACCGTGCGATATAAATTGCCGGGTTATCGCTCCACGGTATTATATCGATTTTCTCATTATTTAATTCTCTAACTATCGATTGAATTCTAATTCCCTTCATACCTACGCAAGCACCCACCGGATCAATTCTCTTATCGTTGGATATAACCGCAATTTTTGCCCTGTCACCTGCGATCCTGGAGACCTTTCTAATCTCGACAATACCGTCAAAGATCTCAGGGACCTCGATCTCAAATAGCCTTATCAAAAATTCGGGATCAGAGCGTGATACGATTATTTCCGGACCGCGAGAAGTTGATTCAACAGCTTTTATCACTGCGCGTGTACTGTTGCCCCTGAAATATCGCTCACCGGGTATCTGTTCTCTTTCAGGAAGAATGACTTCTGTTTTTCCTACTGTGATATATATATCTCTTCTTCTTTCCTGATAAATATCACCGATGATCACCTCGCCGATCCTATCTTTATATTGATCTAAAATAATTTCTTTTTCAGCGTCTTTAATGCGCTGGGACAAATTTTGCTTCGCGGTGGCGATATGCCTCCTGCCGAATGAATTGATATCAACAATCTCTATAAATTCGTCACCTACGTTCAGGTCCGGTTCAACTTCCCGTGCCTTGTCGATATGAATTTCAAAATCGGAATCAGTTTCTTCATCTACAATTGTCATAAACTTATAGATCTCTATCTCACCCTTATCAAGATTTACGATAACATCAAATCCTTCGATAGAATCATATTTTTTTAATATCATCGATTCGAAAAGCCCTTTAATAATTTCCGCAAGCGACCGTCTGTCGATGTTTTTCTCCATCGCAACTGCGGAAAAGGCCTCTATTATTTCACGATTAATCAACTTTACTACTCCTTAAAATTCATCTTATGGCAACCAGCAATTTTGCTTTGTCCACATTTTCCATATTTATATTTACAGTTTCCTTTGATGTCTCAATTGAGAGAACACCGTTGGACACTAATTTAATAACCCCTTCCAGAGGAGAATCAATGACACCGTCGGTATGCCATAAGGTGATCTTTTTGCCCGTTTTCCGGCGGAAATCCCCTTCCTCTGATAATGGCCTGTCGACACCCGGTGATGATACTTCTATTTTAAATTTACCATCAGCGTATTCTTCTTCCATCAATTTATACTCAAGTCCTCTTGATATTTTTGCGCATGTTTGTATGGTCACGCCGCCAACTGAATCAATTACCAAATTTATGTTTCGTCCTCTTTTCGTCACTCCGATCTTAAGTTCAAGCAACTCCGCATCGTTGGCATCAGTGATGCTCTCCGCTAATTCGCTCAATCGCTCTGTATCTTTTTCTATTGCTATGTTCATATGTTTTCTATTTCAATAAAAAGAGTGGGTTTGTCAACCCACTCCGAACACTAAATGTACTGCATTTTATAAACTCGAGCAAGCAAAAAATATCTTTATTTAATTTCCTTGCCTACCCTTTTTCGGTACTTATTAGTGATTTCAAGTATTCCGCACTATTTTTTGTTTTGAAACTTATCTCGTCATCATCCAACATATTCGTTATTAGCTCTAAAGCTATCTCACTTCTGCCGGATTTATGAAAATTTCTGACCGCGGATATTGTGTACATCTCTACCTGAAATTGCGATTCAGATCTATCAACAGCTTCCTTGTAAAAATTTGCCGCTTCGGTAAAATCCTCATTATCCTCCCGGACAGCAGCAATGCCGGCGTATGCG
>CBDUTM010000404.1:0-2226 GCA_965369985.1 uncultured bacterium
ATTATGAGAAGCATATAGTTGCTCTCAAATCTATTGGAGTAGCAACGAAGCTCGTTAGAACATCTTCAGATTTTTCTGATGTTGATGGATTGATCATACCCGGCGGAGAATCCACTACGATGACAAATTTATTGCGGAGAAATGATATAGAAAATTCCTTAAAAGATTTTGTTATGAATAACCCGGTGATGGGAACTTGCGCGGGGCTGATACTACTATCAAACCAAACCGAATATACAAATGTAATAGGGCTTGGCGCTATTGACATTGATGTGGACCGGAACGGTTACGGAAGTCAGAGGGAATCATTTAGCGCGGATATCTCCCTGAACTTCACTGATGGAGATCCATTTCATGCAGTTTTTATTCGGGCACCAAAAATATTGAGTATTGGACCGAGCGTAACGTCGCTGGCTGAATTGAACGGTGAAGTCGTAATGGCACGGAATGCGAACGTATTAGTAACCTCATTCCATCCTGAACTCGCAGAAAATAGTAATGTTCATAATTATTTTTTAAAACAATTTGTGCTGAGAGAAGAGGTCGCGGCTTAAATGACAGATAAATTACTTTCAACTATAAAACTGCCAAAAGGCATAAAGAAATTATCCATAGGTGATCTCAAAAAATTATGTGAAGAGATCAGAGACAGGATAATCAATGTAGTGCCGAAGAGCGGCGGGCATTTTGGAGGTCCGTTGGGAGCTGTAGAACTCACTGTGGCTCTACACCATGTTTATGACAGCCCCGCTGACAAGATGATCTGGGATGTGGGACACCAGGCGTATGCCCACAAGATACTGACCGGAAGAAATGAAAAATTTGAGACTATCAGGCAGTATAAAGGCTTATCAGGCTTTTTGAAAAGAGCTGAGAGCGAACATGATTCGTTTGGAGCAGGTCATGCTTCCACCTCAATTTCAGCGGCATTGGGATTTGCGAAGGGCCGGGAGCTCACCGGTAAAGATAATAAGGTTATCGCAATTATCGGAGATGGCGGGATGACGGGCGGATTAGCATTTGAAGCACTGAACAATGCAGGTCAGCTAAAAACAGATATGCTGATCGTATTGAACGACAACGAAATGTCTATTTCAAAAAATATTGGCGCTGTCTCGCAGCTGTTTACCCGAATGCTCACAAATCCATTATACAATCGCGTTCGGGATGAGATATGGAATTTGACGGGAAAGCTTCCGATGGGTAAAAAACAGATACGATTTTTAGCCAGAAGACTTGATGAAGCGGTCAAGGTTTTATTAGTACCGGGTATATTCTTCGAAGAATTGGGAATAAGGTATTTCGGTCCGATAAATGGGCATGATATTGAAGAACTGGTTGATGCAATGAAAAAGCTGAGAAAGATTAAAGGTCCGGTACTTCTTCATATTAATACTCGTAAAGGCAAAGGCTTTTTGCCAGCGGAAGAAGACCCTGTTCAATGGCATGGGATAAAAGGCAGCGGAAAAAGCGTGAAGCCTCCGGCTCCGGATTATCTGAAAGTATTGGGCGAAGTTGCAATTGAGCTTGCCGAGAATGATGATAAAGTTTGTTTGATCACAGCTGCGATGAAAGAAGGAACGGGTTTAGTTGAATTCGCAGAGAAATTCCCTGACAGGTTTTTTGATGTTGGGATCGCTGAGGGACATGCCGTAACATTCAGCGCCGGGCTTGCCGCGGAAGGATTAAAACCGATTGCGGCTATCTACTCTACTTTTTTGCAAAGAGCATTCGACCACATGATCCACGATACGGCAATTCAAAACCTTCCTGTCATTTTTGCGCTGGACAGGGCGGGATTGGTCGGAGCCGATGGTCCTACTCATCATGGTACATTTGATCTCACGTATTTATCTGTCATACCGAATATGATCGTTGCCGCTCCAAAGGATGGAACAGAACTAAGAAATCTTATTTACACTGCTATGAAAAAATCCAAAGGTCCATTTGCGGTGCGTTATCCAAAAGATTGCTCATTATCGTATGAGCCGAAACTCGCTCCGAAAATACTGGAAATCGGCTCGTGGGAAATTCTCGAAAAAGGGGATGATGTGGCATTTCTCGCTGTAGGAGCAATGGTGGATAATGCTTTGAAGGCGAGAGAATTACTCAAACAACAAGGAATATTCAGCGGTGTAGTGAATTGTCGATTCATAAAACCATTTGACACGAAAATGATGAAACAGCTGTCGAAAGAATATTCAACACTGATCACTATCGAAGAAA
>CBDUTM010000405.1:0-2222 GCA_965369985.1 uncultured bacterium
GGTTGGTAATAAAGAGCATGGTGGAGTATATAAGCCTCCGAAAATCGCAAAAGATATAAAAACTCTTATGAATTTTTTTGATGAATGGATTAATTCTGATGATCTTAAGAATATTGATCCTCTTTACCGAGCAGCGATTGCTCACTATCACTTTGGTAAAATACATCCTTTTGGAGATGGGAATGGCAGGACAGCAAGATTTATAGAAGCCTTGATATTGAGATACGCTGGGTACAGGTACGCTCCGGAGATGCTGTCAAATTATTATTATCGGAATTTAGATGAATATTTTATTGTCTTTAGCAAAACGATTAGAGATAAAAAACATGACTTAACTCCATTCATAGAATTTATGATAGATGGTATGATATGGTCATTAGAAAATATTCACCAAAAACTGATGGTATGGGTGAGGAAGCTGGCGCTTAAAAATAATTATTTTGAGATATTGAACGATGGGAAATTGTTTCAACGCCAATATGACTTACTTACGACAATATTAAGTTTAGATGATGAGCTGTTTGAATTTTCAGCTAAATTTATTGTAAATAATGCTCCATTCGAAGCTTTGTACAGAAAAGTTAAAATAAGAGCAGCCGGTCGTGATCTAGCGAAACTCGAAGAGTTGAATTTGATCGTAAAAACTGAATCCGGTTTATATAAATTATATTTAGGCGATTAGGCTAATAATGGGCATTGATTCACTATACATTATTAGGGATAATCAAATTGTTTCAGGGGTAGTAACCGGTCTAATTATAGCATTCATTTTGTGGGTTATCTCGCTTGTTCGGAAACGACTAAGAAAAGTGACTGGTTCTGAAAAATCTGATAGTATTATTACCCAAAGTGACAAGAAAACCAAAAAGGATGAATCTCTCGACCTGAGTCCACTCCAAAATAGCATATTATTTAAGTATTCTGAATTAGGTACTCGGTTAAGGATTTATCATATAATGGAGCACCATGATATTTCTAAGACAGAAGCAGGACATTATATAGACATATTTCTAAAACATGAGCTCTTACGTCTTGGAGGGCATTCAGAGACAGGCTCTTACTATGATGTTACACCAAGGGCAAGAGAGTATCTAATGAAATTAAAAAAAAGTAGTGAAAATTAACCGATCATAGTACCAATTATCTCACTTAAATAATTTAAGTGAGCGTGGATTTCATCCAGAATTAGTAAAAGCAATTTAATTTCAATAATATCAATCTCATATCGCATTATTTTACAAAGAATAACATATACTCTTATTCCAATTAAACGCCTTAAGTTGGAATAAGGAATTTCTTATGTCAAGTTGTGTTACACATTGCATGCGATTCTGTATGTCAAATTCCCCTCCTTATTAAGGAGGGGATCAAGGGGTGGTTTTCTTCCGAACGGTAGATCTTAACACACCCCGTCTCAACTTACGTTGAGCCACCCCTCTTGATAGAGGGGAATTTATATGCGGTCAGGGCAAGCCCTAACCCGCACTCATCGAAAACCTGACTAATCCTCCTTAAATAGAAAAAGGAGAGCAGTATGGCGCGAAGCACAATGACCGAGCTTATCAGCCGGTTCAGGTTGTTCAGAGGTGATATCACTTCATCAGTGATGACAGACAGCGAAGTTGAGAATTTATTCGACCTGAACAGAAAACGGTTGGACAAGGTGATCCTTGGGAGCGATTCCGAATCAAAAGTATTCGAATCACCAAAGAAATATGTTGAGTCGGGATTCACCATCACCGACAGCACGGACAACGCCGTTTCGGCGGACGCATCATCGCCTGTGGAGGGATTGTTCAGTTTCAATACGGCTCAGTCAACTCCGCTCCGGTTAAAGGGATATTCTCATAATCTGTTTCTGACTTTGTCGCTTGCATATCGGGCGATTGTCTCGGATGAGGACACGTGGCAGCGGTATGAACGGGGAGAAGTTGAGCTCCAAAAGAGAGATCTTCTCAAGATGGCGGATAATTACGAGCGAATGGGTTTTCGCCCTAACGGCCTGCGGACAGCCCGTGGTTAACGGCGATCTCAAAAGCGGTTTCAATCTGAACACTCTCTTTCTGCTCATCGCGATAATCGCATTTATATTTACCGCCGGCATCAATTACGGCGGAGTTGCCGGATACCAAAAAGAGTTGGATGAATTCAAAACTGAATTTGCCCGCAAAGACGTATTAGATGTGCGGCTTATGAATATCGAAAGAGCTTTGAATGAGATA
>CBDUTM010000406.1:0-2217 GCA_965369985.1 uncultured bacterium
ACACGGCTGGAGACCTGCTCTATTATTATCCGAGAAGATATCTCGACAGGCGTTCTATCACTCCAATTGAAGAACTTGAGAATGACAGACTGTCCACCGTGGTCGGTGAGGTGGTTTCCTTCGGATTAGAACGAGGGCGACGCAGAAGATTCAAACTGCTTCTTGATGACGGAACGGGAATACTTGCATGCACCTGGTTTAACGGAATCCGATTCGTACAGAAGAGATTCAAGGAAAACCAGCTGATCGCCGTTCACAGCAAAGTCGGCATATATGCTCATCAGTTCACGATGGTTCATCCGGAATTTGATATTCTCGGAACCGGGCAGGACCCTCTCAAAACCGGAGCCATTATACCTGTATATCCTTCAACTGATGGATTAAAAAAAGCGCGATTAGATTCTAACGGAATATTAAAAGTCATAAAAAATTCAGTTGTTGCATTGGCGGGACTTGTAAAAGAATATTTGCCTCAGGATACGATTGACGAAAATAATTTGCTGAATCTTTCCGAGGCATTGAAGCAAATACATTTTGCTGATACGGAAGACTCCCTCCAAAAAGCGATATTCAGATTAAAATTTGACGAGCTGTTTTTTTACCAATTGCTTTTGGCGATAAGAAAACACTCAACAAAGAAAAGCCGGGTAGGAATCAAATTTAAATCGAAAAATGAATTACTTAGCAGTGTCTTTAAATCTCTTCCTTTTAAATTAACGGATTCTCAGAAAAATGTAATGGGAGATATCAGGAAGGATATGGGCGAAGGCGTTCCTATGCAACGGTTGTTGCAGGGGGATGTGGGTTCGGGGAAAACAGTGGTGGCGTTTTTAGCTTCCTCTATTGCGATCGGATCAGGATATCAGGCGGCACTTATGGCGCCCACAGAAATTCTGAGTGATCAACACTTTCAAAATGCCAAAAAGTTCTTTAAAAACACAGGCGTAAAGATCGTCCAACTGAAGGGTGGATTGACGGGAGCGAAACGAAAATCCGTATTTCAATCATTATCTAATGGAGAAGCCGACCTGATCGTCGGCACACATGCTTTATTGTACGACGATGTTCAATTCAAAAATCTCGGGTTTGCCGTGATAGATGAGCAACACCGGTTTGGAGTGGAGCAAAGGGCCGGATTAATGAAAAAAGGTGTAAATCCGGATATACTGATAATGAGCGCTACTCCGATTCCCCGCTCACTCGCAATGTCGATCTACGCCGACCTTGACGTATCATACCTTACCGAGATGCCCACCGGCGTTAGAAAAGTCCGCACAGAACTAAGAAGTGAAGTTAATCGTCATAAGATATATAAGTTCTTAATAGAGAGGCTTAAGGCAGGAGAACAAGCGTATATTCTTTATCCTCTTATAGAGGAATCGGAAAAAATTGACCTGCAGGCAGCAGTTAAAGCATTCGAAACTTTGGATAAAAAAGCTTTCTCCGAATTTGATCTTGCGTTATTACACGGAAGAATGAGCACTGAAGAAAAAGAATCGGTTATGAAGGATTTTTCAAACGGGAATATTGATGCGTTGATAACTACGACGGTGATAGAAGTCGGAATTGATATCCCTAACGCTACCGTAATGCTTGTGGAAAACGCCGAACGATTTGGATTATCGCAGCTTCATCAGCTCAGAGGCAGGATCGGAAGGGGTGGGAACAAATCATACTTTATAATGATAAGCGATTCTAAAGGAGAGGCGGCAATGCGGCGGCTGAACGTGTTAACCGAGAGTGATGATGGATTCATAATCGCACAGGAAGACCTGAAACAGCGTGGTTATGGGGACTTCTTTGGTAAGCGACAGCATGGTATACCGGAATTTAAATTAGCCGATATCATAGAGGATGCTCACATCGCGAAAGATGCAAGATTATCGGCTTTTAAACTCACCGACAGTGACCCACATTTGAGAAAGCCGGAGAACAGATCACTTAGAGACAGGTTTATGAGCAGTTATTCCGAACGATTAAAATTTATCGAGACAGGATAATTAACATTTGCGGAGAAAGTTGGTAGTAGTTAACTTTTCCGCTTGTATACTTTGTATAAACTGAAGAGAAGAGATGAACGAAACCGAAAATAAGATAGACCAACTATTTCTGAATTTAGTGTTGAGCCTACATTCTGCGGCTATGCAGCAGATGGGGAAGTTGAAAAATCCAATGACCGACACAATTGATCGTAATTACGGTACCAATAGAACCTCC
>CBDUTM010000407.1:0-2213 GCA_965369985.1 uncultured bacterium
CTTCCGCAAGTATGCTTCCTCGTGGGTCAACAAAATAACTTGTTCCATAAAACTCACCGATATTCCAGGGAGCTTCGGTTCCGATCCTATTACTACAAGCCATAAAATAACCGTTGGCGACCGCATGAGCGGGCTGCTCCAGTTTCCAAAGGTATTGAGAAAGTCCTTTTACTGTTGCCGAAGGATTAAAAACTATTTCTGCACCATTCAAACCGAGAGCTCTCGCTCCTTCCGGAAAATGCCTGTCATAACAAATATATACACCAACTTTTGCATAGCGTGTCTCGAATACAGGGTAACCGATATTACCCGGTTTGAAGAAAAATTTCTCCCAGAAACCTGATGTATGCGGTATATGCGTTTTTCGGTATTTTCCGAGATATGTACCGTCCGCATCCACAACAGCTGCGGTGTTGTAATAAATTCCGGCTTGTTCTCGCTCATAAACAGGTATTATCAATACCATCTCATATTTTTTTGCATAAGGGATCAGCGCTTCCACGGTCGGACCCGGAACAGGCTCTGCCGCTCCGTACCAATGCTGGTCCTGACTTGGACAAAAATACGGCCCGTTGAATATTTCCTGTAATCCTAATATTTGTACGCCGTCCTTCCCTGCTTTCTCTATGAACGGAATATGTTTATCAAACATAGCCTGCTGAATTTTCTCGATCGGTTCCTTTTCGTCGTTAATGACATTGGAACATTGTATCAAGCCGCATTTAACCAACCTCGGCATCTGTCACTCCTTACAGTTTAAAGAAGATCTGTATTCTACCAACGGGAAGTTACCACTTTTTTATCAGTATAGAATTCAATACTGTCTCTTCCGTGCGCCTTCAGATCACCGAAGAAAGATCCTTTAGCACCGCCGAATGTAAAGAACGACATCGGAGCGGGTACACCAATATTTACTCCTATCATACTCGCATCTACGTTATATCTGAACTTCCGAGCGTTATAGCCTGATGTAGTGAATATGGAAATTGTATTCGCCAGAGGGTGCCTGGATATTTGTTCGATGGCGTCATCGAGGTTACTCACCTTTCTCATAGAGAGTACAGGTCCGAAAATCTCTTCTTTGGCTATGGTCTTGGATGCGTCAACATTATCAAATATCGTCGGACCCAAATAGTATCCGCCTTCTTTTCCTTCTACAGTGGCATTTCTGCCGTCAAGCAGCATTTCTGCGCCTTCTTCCAACCCTTTTTCGATATAAGAGAGTACTTTGTCACGGTGCTGTGAAGTAACGACAGGACCCATAGTCACACCCTCATCAAGTCCGCTTCCCAATTTAATATTGGAAGTTTTTTCTACGATCTTGTCTCTGAGTACGTCATAGATTTTTTCGTCTCCAAGTAACATACTCGCCGCAAGACACCGCTCGCCTGCACATCCAAAACATGATGCGACAATTGCAGCAGCTGCGGCATCTAAGTCCGCATCATCCATAACTACTACAAAGTTTTTCGCTCCGCCTAATGCCTGAACTCGCTTACCATTCTGGCTTGCTAATGAATAAACGTGCTGAGCGACCGGCGACGATCCAACGAATGAAACTCCGGCAATATCAGGATGCGTGCAGATCGCGTCCACAACCACTTTATCACCGTGAACAAGATTTATTACTCCCGGCGGTAATCCGATTTCATCCATCAATTCAAATATTAAATTTTGCGTCAGAGGTACCTGTTCGGACGGTTTTAGGATGAAAGTATTT
The DNA here is from genome assembly GCA_965369985.1 of uncultured bacterium. Classification (GTDB taxonomy): domain Bacteria; phylum Fidelibacterota; class SORT01; order SORT01; family SORT01; genus JACZTG01. Next base: position 1,721 of record CBDUTM010000407.1, read on the forward strand.
CCAGTTGCGACCGCATAAGGAAGAAACCACATTGGTACCATAGCCGGAAAATTGAATGGTGTGATGGCAGCAAAAACTCCTATAGGCTGCCGGAATACTGTTGTGTCAATTCCTGATGCTACGTCTTCGAGAGAATATCCCTGCATAAGAGTCGGGATACCGGCGGCGACTTCAACGTTTTCAATTGCTCGCCGGACAGATCCGCGTGCTTCATCGAATGTTTTACCGTTTTCTATCGTCAATACTCTGGCAATATCATCAAACCTATCTTCCATTATTGTTTTAAGTTTAAAGAAATACCGTGCCCTCTCTAACGGCGGGGTTTTTCGCCAACCGGGAAAAGCGTCTTTGGCAATTCTCACAGTATCATCAAACTCGTCCTTGGTTGAGAGCGGAAGTTTCGCTATTGTCATGCCATTTGAGGGGTCTGTGATATCAAGCAGATCTGTAGAACTTGATTGAACAAATGAACCGTTTATATAATTTTTTACTG
>CBDUTM010000408.1:0-2199 GCA_965369985.1 uncultured bacterium
ATAGCAAAAGCTATTATAATTTCAGCGAAATTACTGTAGTAACAGACGATAGACCATTTCTCCTGTCCGATATTTGCGGTGTATTTGCCGTGAATGATGTTAGCGTGTTTGAAGCGAAAATATATACCAGAGAAGATGGAATAGTCATAGATAATTTTCGTGTAGTATCTTCCGAAGCTGGCGGTCCACTTGAAAATGAACTAATAGTAAAACTTGAACACGAGATGACTAAAGTGTTAACAAATCAAATTAGTACAGATGACTTATTTAAGAATCACATTAAACGATGGAAATGGAAAAAAACCGAAAAGGAAAGAATTCCTATTTATATCGAATTTGAAGAAACAAAAAAATATTCTATTATCGATATTACCGGCAGTGATAAACCGGGATTACTTTATTCAATTACAAAAGCCCTATCAAATATGGGGCTGTTTATATATTCAGCGAAAATATCCACAAAAGTAGATGGCTTAATCGATTCCTTTTATTTACTTGACGAGAAGGGTAATAAAATAGGTATTAATCTCAGTGAAGAGGTATTCAGAGAAGTATTTATCAGTGAAATGGAAAAGTATAAATTCTAATCAGTTATCCAATGCCTGATTTAACTTTTCTACCGTTTCTTTAACTGATTGCGCATATTCTTCTAATAAATCGAATAAATTATTGCTTTGGTCTAGACCAATTACTGCAGATAAATAATCTACCTCAATCGAATTATCAGGCAATCTTCCATTAGCTTTATTCAGCGACATATATAAATGCTGATCTACAAAGCGATAAAAATTATATGCCGTTGATAGATCACTACAGTCATTTGAGCTGATCAACCCGCTATTTTCGAGTTGTTCTAGTAAACTGATAGTTGAATGGTATGATGTAAGAATCTGAAATTCATTGCTATAGCGTAACTGATACAGCCATACTATATTTTGAATATCATGGATTCCTCCTTCACTCCATTTTAGATTAAATTTCCCCGAGATTTGTTTATCTTTTCGTGTTTTTTTAGCCAGCTTCTGCAGTGATTTATTATCGTTTTTAATTAAACCACGTTTGTGAACCGCAGCTCTGATCAATTTGCCTACATCATCAATAGCATTGTCGCTGCTCCATATGCAACGAGCATTCATATAGGCTAATATTTCCCATGGGGCCGCGCGACCATCCAGGTAATGTAATAGTTCAGGTAATGTAGTTATAAGCATAGAATTTCTACCCTCCGGTCGCATTCGATAGTCAATTTTATAAAGAGTAGGAGAGCCTTTACCGCCGGAGATCAGATCGCCAAATAACTGAGCGAATCTGATACCTGCTTCAATATCTTTTGAATTTACTGCTTGGTTCCCTCGTGGAGTTAAAATGCATACTAAATCGACATCACCGGAAAATCCAATTTCCTTCCTTCCTAAATTACCTAAAGTGAGAAGAGATAAAGGGATATTTAATCCATTAGTGGAGTAGATTAGTTCAATTGATTCTTTAAGAATCAGATCTGCTATATTGGTCAAAGCGTTTTCAATTGATTTAAGTGATCGATTTCCGAGTAAGTACCATAGATAAACTACTATATGCTGTTTAATCATAAAGGAATGAGATGATTCAGCATAATCCGCAAAGGTTTTCCTATTTCTTGTTTCAAGGATAAATGATTCCCGTAATTTCACTTGATTTAATAAATCATCGGGCTGAAAAATAGAATCAAAAATTTCAGGTTTTGAAGACAGCAGATCAACCAATTTGGATGAACTTCCGGCTAAAAATATCAATATCTTAAGAAAATCAGGTCGCTCTAAAAAAAGGTCATATAAAGCACCCGGTGCTGCATAAGAGTGAACGATTTTTTCAATATTATTCAAAGCAATATCCATATCTGCAGACCTGTATAAATTGTGATACAATAAATTCCAAACCTTCTTAAATTTTAGTTGAACAGAAGCAGAAAATATATTGGGAGGATGACCTTTTGATAAAAATCGAAGATTTCTGAGCGAAGACTTTTTGTCCTTAAATCCCAAAGTGTCCACAATTGCCAGTGTTACCTCATCAGAGTCTTCAGAATTAAATATTAAATCAGTATCTATCTCTTCGCTTTCGGTTTTAAAAATGTCATTGAATATTTGTCTTACGATAAAGCGTGTCTCAGCGATTTTCATTAATAAATCATCCCATTTATCAAATGAAATTCTCTTGGCG
>CBDUTM010000409.1:0-2198 GCA_965369985.1 uncultured bacterium
ACACATGGATTTTCAGTCCACTGCTCTACCAACTGAGCTAAGGCGCCGAATTTTCGAGGGAAAAATTACTTTCATCCCAACCAAAAGTCAAGAGTATTAAACTACAATTCTGATCCGACCTGTCCGGTCGCGATGAGTTTGGAAGCTCTCTAAAAAACGGTGTTTACATTTATTCATTAAACGTCCAAGGAAAATCCTCAACTAAAAAAATTATTTTTAATACCGTAAGGATGATTTTTTCTATTGACTTGTTTATTTCGAAACAATACTTTTTCAGTTACAATTTAATCATTAATAAAGAAAGCAGGTGAAAAGTAAAATAACATAGGGGGAGTTTGCGATGCACCATTGGCTGCCTGAAAGTATTTCTACTTACGGAGGAGATGTCGACTCCGTTATCCGATTAGTTTATTACCTTACGCTATTTGCATTTATTCTCATGGAAGGCACTCTTCTATACATGATCTTCTTTGGCAAAAAGAAGCATGGGGAGAAAGGAGCATATTTTACCGGTGAATCCCTAAAACAAGCTGCATGGACACTTATACCATTAGTGTTCGTAATAGGTGTTGATATTTTTATCGATATCAAAAGCGCATCCACATGGAAAATATTGATGACGAATGCCGATGATGCTGAAATAAGCGTTCGTATCGAAGCAGAACAGTTTAACTGGCAAATGATCTATCCGGGTCCGGATAATCTAATCGGAACGGAAGACGATCAAACTATTGAAAATGTTTTGCACGTTCCTGTGAACAAGAAGATTCGACTTACCCTTACATCAAGAGATGTTATACATAGTTTTTTCGTTCCCGTACTTAGGCTTAAAATGGATGCCTTGCCCGGCAGAGAGTTCGATGTTTGGTTTGAAGCCACCAAGATCGGAGAATATGAAATCCCCTGCGCCGAATTATGCGGATACGGTCATTCAGGTATGCTCGGAAGATTGATAGTCCACAGTGCGGAAGATTATCAATCATGGTATAATGAAACCTGGGATTTAGAATCCGATTCTCTTTTAGCTAATTCAAATCTCTAATCAACGGGGGTAATGATATTATGAGCAACAACAGTTTCATTAAAACTTATATTTTTTCGACAGATCACAAAACTATCGCTAAACAATTTCTTATTTTCGCCTTGCTCTGGATCGGGCTTGGCGGATTTATGTCTCTCGTTATCCGCTGGCAGCTTGCTTATCCTGAAACACCCTTACCAATTATAGGTGCGTCTCAGGAATATTTAGAAAGCGGAGAACCGCAGGGATTTGTTGATCGCACATGGCAAAGTTTTGAAGAAGACGAAGAAGAAGGCTGGTGGATGACAAATATGCCTTACGGTATTGTGGATCCTTCATTTTATAACGTTTTATTTACTATGCACGCAACTATAATGGTGTTTTTTGTGGCTATGCCGATACTTCTGGGCACTTTCGCCAACTTTTTAATTCCGCTAATGATAGGTGCTCGTGACATGGCATTTCCGTTTCTGAATATGCTCTCTTTCTGGACAACGGTTGTCTCAAGTTTCATTATGCTAGGAAGTTTCTTTGTGCCGGGAGGAGCCTCATCAGCGGGATGGACAGCATACCCACCGTTGAGCTCAGTTGTCGAATATACCGGCGTTAACTGGGGAATCAATCTCTGGATTCTAAGTTTAGGTGTATTTGCTGTCGCCTCTATGATGGGTTCGATCAATTACATCACGACAGTAATAAACTTAAGGGCAAAAGGACTTTCTTGGTATCGATTACCAATTGTCATTTGGTTCATCTGGATAACTTCTATGATATCTTTGCTCGCCCTTCCTGTTCTTTTAGCAGCAGCGGTATTACTTCTGTTCGACAGAACATTCGGAACTGCTTTTTACGCTGCAACCGGTGGAGGAGATCCTCTGCTCTGGCAACACCTATTTTGGTTTTTCGGACATCCTGAAGTATATATACTTTTTTTACCTGCATTCGGTATAACACTTGAAATACTCCCGGTATTTTCCCGAAAAACTATCTTCAGTTACAAACATACCATTTATGCGCTTATCACAGCGTCGGTTCTCAGTTTTGTAGTATGGGGACATCATATGTTCGTCAGTGGAATGGACCCGGGTGCCGCAAGCACATTTTTCAGTTTATTTACTATCCTCATATCAGCGCCATTCGCTCTCATAATGTTTAATACAATGGCAACTCTTTACGG
>CBDUTM010000410.1:0-2195 GCA_965369985.1 uncultured bacterium
GGATTGAAAATACTCGGGATTGAGCATGGAATGGATGTAATGATTTCGGAGATGGATGCATGAAAGTATTAGTGATCATACCCACATATAATGAATCAGATAACATTTTGAAAACGATAGAGTTGGTATTTGATTCTGCTCCAAAAGTCGATGTGTTGGTTGTGGATGATAATTCGCCGGATAAAACGGGAAATTTAGTTAAAAAACTGATGAAAACAGAAAAACGGGTGAATCTGTTGGCGCGTGAGAAAAAGGAAGGTTTGGGTACGGCTTATGTGGCTGGATTTAAATATGCCCTCGAGAGAGATTATGAACGGATTATCGAGATGGATGCAGATCTATCACACGATCCGGCTGAAATACCTAATTTTATCGAAGCAAGCAAAACAGCTGATGTAGTAGTAGGTTCCCGGTACTTGAATGGAGCTAATGTCGTCCATTGGCCGATCAGAAGATTATTATTAAGCTATAGTGCTAACATTTATAGTCGAATTATCACCGGTGTTCCTCTGAATGATACTACGAGCGGTTTTAAATGCTTTCGAAGGGAAGTACTCGAAGCCCTTGATTTGGATGCTGTGCATTCTGGCGGATATTCTTTCCAATTAGAGATGAATTTCAGGGCATACTGCAAAGGATTTAAACTATTTGAAATTCCTATAATTTTTACTGATCGAACTCTTGGTCGTTCAAAGATGAACTTCTCAATTATGGTAGAAGCCGCAAAGGTCGTCTGGCAGCTTAAATTCCAGCATCTCACAGGTAAATTGGAGTAAGCGTTATCAAACTTTCGATAGTTATAGTAAGTTATAACGTAAAAACATTTCTACAACAAACACTTGAGTCGGTATATAAAGCGTCATCAGATATCGAAAGCGAGATTTTCGTTGTAGATAATAGATCGCTGGACGGTAGCGCCGAGATGGTCGAGTCTAAATTTCCTGAAGTGAATCTTATTCGTAACGATAATAATCTCGGTTTTGCGAAGGCTAATAACCTGGCAATTGACAAATCTAATGGGGAATTCATCCTTCTACTAAATCCGGATACGGTGGTTCAGGAAGATACATTCAGTGTGTTGATTGATTTTTTTGGGACGCATCCTGAAGCCGGAGCAGCGGGATGTAAGGTCTTGAACGCAGACGGGACCCTTCAACCTGCCTGCCGGAGAAGCTCACCGACCCCGATGGTAGTATTACCGAAGATTTTGGGTCTTAATCGCCTATTCCCAAAAAGTAAAATATTCGGAAAATACAACTTAACTTATCTTGATGAAGATGAGCTTTCGGAAGTAGATGCGGTTTCAGGTTCATGTGTTATGGTCAGAAAAGAAGTAATAGAAAAAGTGGGAACACTTGATGAAGATTTTTTTATGTATGGGGAAGACCTTGACTGGTTTTACAGAATGCGAATGGATGGATATAAAATATTTTATGTTCCACAAACAAAAATAATCCATTATAAAGGCGAAAGTACGAAAGCAGTGCGATATGATGTCATTGGGATGTTCTATAAGGCGCAAATAAAGTTTGTCAAAAAACATTTCAGCAAATCCAAATCGTTTTTATCTGTTATGTTTCTTTATATTGGAATAATAATGAGAGCTTCCCTTTCCTATGCTGCAAAAATTAGCGGATTACTTGCTCCTGCCGCTCTTGATATATTATTAATACAAGTTTCTATTAGTTTCGCCCTGATGATAAAATTCGGTTCTCTGGCTGAATGGAACTCTTATCTGACGATTACATTGATTTATACTTCTGTCTGGCTGATAACGTTTTACGTTCTTAAAATGTATGATAGAAGGCGATATTCAGCTACATTTGCGGCGTGGGGAGTAATTCTCGGATTTTTTGTGAATACTACCTTTACCTTTTTCTTCAAACAATTTGCTTATTCGAGAGAGGTATTGATCTGGCTGTTTCTGTTTAATATCATACTACTGCCTTCATGGCGTATATTCATAAGGCTTGCTCAAAGAACCAAATGGATCCCATATATCGGCACATTAGGTAAGACTTTGGCAACGCGAAGAACTGCTATCATCGGATCAAGTGATAGGGCGCGCAAGATAGCAGATAAAATAAATGAACAGGTAGATCAGGGATACAATATTGTAGGATTTATCGGAACTGACTCTCCGTTGGATTTTCCGGAAGAATATGTTTATTTGGGTAATATTTCCGAAATAGACG
>CBDUTM010000411.1:0-2192 GCA_965369985.1 uncultured bacterium
GGAACTACAGGCGATTTATTACCTAATTGATTTTCGTTGATTATTAACAAACTTTGAGTAGCATTTAATACTGTCTTAAAATTTGGATTAATCTCAGAAAACAATTCCTTTACTCTACTGCTGTTTTCACCGGGTACTCCCAAGCCTACATCTCCAAATTGAAGACCATTATGCGCTTTTTCCCATTCCGAAAGGATTCTTTTTATTTCGTCCATCAGTAACTCCCTTTCGGTGATATCTGATGAATGTTCAAGGTGTAAAACAGTTTTGCTCAATTCCTGGCTAAGCATTCGCTGGCGCCCCGCAATATTTATTACTCTTGAATCATCTATTTGATTACTAATATTTACCTGCATCAGGACATAGCTTAAGATAGAAAGCAGTGCTATCGCACTTAGCGAGAAGATGTATCTGACCGTTAAATGTATCTTCGAAGAATCTATACTGTTGGTTTTCGAAACTTCCACTTCCCCCCCCCAAGTTACTCCTGAAAGATATTACCGGATTGGTTTTAAATCAATATTTTATAATAAAGGAAGGTATAGAGATACATACCCTTTGTAATACCAACGATTGGAAGTGTGGCGCCTCGCGGGATCCTCCGTAGGAAACCCGTAATGCCGATTTTGTCACAAGGAACAGATTGTCTAAAAATCAGAATCTAGATATCTAATTTATTCTCAAGCAACTTTTCCAATCTTTGGCTGTACTCAACTAACTTATCTTTAGCTTCCTTGAGCTCAATATGCGTTTCAACTCGTGCTAATACTAGCTCGGGAACAACGGGTTTAGTAATGTAATCCACTCCTCCAACATCAAACCCGCGAAGCTCATTTTGCAGGTCATCCAGGGCGGTAACGAATAACACTGGAATTTCCGCAGTGGAGGGGTCCTGTTTTAGCTTTTCACATACTTGATATCCATCCATCTCAGGCATCATCACATCGAGTAATATGATATCCGGGTGCGGTTCAGCTGCGGCGATTCTTAGTGCATTACTGCCGTCCAGAGCAAACTTAACATCATACTGCATGTGAAGAATTCCATTTAAAACATCAATGTTAATTCGACTGTCGTCCACGATCAAAACTACAGATTTTTTAGAATTATCAGTCATAATATAGTTCCTTCATTTTCTGTGATATTTCAACAAATATCCTGAGTTTATGCCAGAGAAAATGTATTTATTTTTCGGTCTATTCCCTTAGCTTCAATATCTCCTTCAGGTTTACACTTATAATGCTCTTTGATCAGTTCATAAGTTGATTCCGAAATCAGGATTTTACCGGGCGACGAATTAGATTCAAGTCTTGATGCTACATTTACTTCCTTCCCGATAATACTATAATCCATCCGGTCTTCACTTCCGAAGTTACCCACAGTGCACATTCCCGTATTTATTCCAACTCTTATTTCAATACCGATACTTTTCGCTTCTTTGATCATTTCTTTGCACATATCCACGCACTTCAGCGCATCCGTTTCTACTCCCTCAGTATCCGGATCACCGAAAAACACCATTACAGCATCGCCAATAAATTTATCTAACGTGCCATTATGCTTCAGAGTAATTTTCGCCATTTTATTCAGATAATTATTTAGCCATTCCGAGAGCTCGGTATGATCCATATTCTCGGCTGTCTTTGTAAAATTTGAAATGTCAGTGAAACAGACAGTTAATACTTTTCTGTAGGAACCAATAGTTACATCTGTTTTTCCGAGAAATATTGATGAATAAACTGCAGGGGAAAGGTATTTCCCAAGTTTCGCTGCCAGGACTTCCAGCTTTTCTCTCGCAGCCTTTAGATTAAGATGTGTAGTTATTCGAGCCTTTAGTTCATTTGGATTAAAGGGTTTCCCCACATAATCGACGGCGCCGATATTAAACCCTGCTGTAATATCTTCTTCATTCATCTCAGCCGTGACAAATATTACCGGTATATCATGTGTGACTTCGCTTGCCTTTAATTCTTTACATACTTCATAACCATCCATTCCCGGCATATTAACATCTAATAGAATGAGATCAGGTGCAGGATTTGACTGAGCGATTTTTAGCGCCACCAAACCGTTTGTGGCAACTTTCACATTATAAGTATCGCTTAGTAGCCCGTTGAGTATATCAATATTCGCCGGTGTATCATCAACTGCTAATATTGTCTGTTTTGTAGGTTCTGGCGACATTAATCCTT
>CBDUTM010000412.1:0-2184 GCA_965369985.1 uncultured bacterium
TACGGAAACTTCTCCCGTGATCTGTGCGGGAAGATTGGAAAGCATTGAATTTGGGACGGTGGGACCGCCATTGAATAACGTAGAACTTAAAATTGCGAATGATGGTGAAATTCTTAGCCGCGGACCTCATATTATGGCCGGATATCACAACAATGAAGAAGCAACAAAAGAAATCATTGATGAGGATGGTTGGCTTCATACGGGTGATATCGGCGAGCTGGACGATGCCGGTCGACTTAGAATTACGGATAGAAAGAAGAATATACTCGTCACAGCCGGCGGCAAGAATATTGCCCCCGCTCCAATAGAGACTCTCTTGATATTAAGTCCGCTTATTGAACAGGTATTGCTGATCGGTGACAGGCGAAAATTTATCAGCGCTATTATAGCTCCTGACTTTCTTAATCTCCCCAGCGCAGTTGGAATGGAGGACTCATCTCCTGAGGAGCTTGTTAAAGATCCTGCTGTTCAAAAAATTATAGAAGAAGAAATCGAGAGGCTATTGGTTGATCTCTCGAGTTATGAAAAGGTTAAACAATTTATTTTGCTACCTCGCTTGCTCACGATAGAAGATGGGGAAATTACGCCGAGTTTGAAAATAAAGCGTAAGGCAGTTATAGAAAAATTTGCCGGTCAAATTGACGCTATGTACGAGGATTAGACTATCGATCTCCGCACTGGCACACTATAAATCAGGAAATAATTGGGACAAACGTATAAGGAAGCGGGAGTCGATATTTCCGCCGGCGAGACTGCTGTTAAAGGAATAGGTGATCTAACCCGTTCCACATTTACCTCGAATGTTCTTTCAAATGTGGGAAGCTTCGGCGCTCAATTCCGATTTCCAGTTGAGGATTATCATAAACCGGTTCTAATTTCATCCACCGACGGAGTAGGTACTAAAACTCTTGTTGCCGCCGAAGTGGGAAAATTCGACACTGTTGGTGAGGATCTGGTAAATCATTGCATCAACGATATCCTTTCAACAGGAGCAGAGCCGCTTTTCTTTCTGGATTACGTTGGAGTTGGAATTCTTGACGCTTCAGTTATGAATGATATTGTGAGCGGTATGGCTAAAGCTTGCAAAGAATCAGGATGCTCTCTCATTGGGGGTGAGATGGCTGAAATGCCGGAGATCTATGGAGAAGACCATTTCGATCTTGTGGGTACAATTATCGGTGTGGTGGAGAGAGATAATCTTATTGATGGCTCGAAAATAGAAAAAAATGACATGATCATCGGTCTTCGTTCGAGTGGATTGCACACAAACGGATATACTCTTGCGCGAAAGGTTCTTTTGAGCGAGATGAATTTAGATACACATAATGAGCAAATTGGAAAATCTATCGGAGAAGAACTGCTTAATGTTCACCGCAGCTATTTATCTCCGGTTAAACGATTATTGGAAATGAATTATGTTACAGGCCTTGCCCACATAACGGGAGGAGGTATAGAAGGCAATACTTCAAGAATATTACCTGCTGGAAGTTCATTGGAAATAGATTGGAACTCCTGGACACCGAACGATATTTTTAACCTGATCCAAAGCATCGGCGATGTACCTTTAGACGATATGCGACACACATTTAATATGGGGATCGGCTTCACTCTGATTTGCCGTAAAGATGATGTGGATGGGATCTTGAATTTATTAGAGGAGATGAATGAAAAACCCGTTGTTATCGGAGAGGTTGTTTGAAAATTAGAAATCGATATGATATAATCAATAATTTACAAAAATTAATATTCGCGATGATCCTAATATTCGCGACATACGAATCTGTTTATCCGCAGGTGAGCAGGATCGTTTCAACTAAAAACACTCTTAGATATAACCGGGTAGAAGGCTGGCACATCGGAGCAAAATATAATCTGTTTAATCTTAAAGATGGGAAGATAAGGACTGAATTATCAACAGGGTATGGTATCACGAGTAATATTGGGACTTACAGTTTCGGAATGAGATATCAAGTTCCGAGCTCAATTGGAGTTGAAGGAGGTGTATTTTATTTTCGTGATGTAGGAACCAATGACCTGAATATAATGGGAAGGACGGAAAATTCGTTAGCCACTCTATTTGCAAAAGAAGATTTTCTTAATTATTACATTGGTAGAGGAATAGTCTCGAATGTCGTATATAGGAGATCAAGAAAGCATGAAATATCGGGAAGTTTTCACATAATC
>CBDUTM010000413.1:0-2181 GCA_965369985.1 uncultured bacterium
ATCATACCAATGTTTTGCCCAAATTCCGTCCGTTTCCCGCAATCCCGGTTTCCATTTTAACATATCTTCAGTGAAATCTATACCGATGTGTTCGCAGAGAAGTTTCAATATTTTACGTGGATTTTCAAGCACATCCCGTGCATCAATAACAGCGGGGATCTCTCCAGTATAATTTTTTATGAACTCAAAAATTTCTGATTGCTGTTTATACCCCAAACCTTCAATAGTCACCCTCTCGCGTTTCTTACTGTATGAGAGTAGTACTTCTTTCGGCTCCCGAATTAAAAAACAGTTATGAAAGTTCTTTATCCATTCTCTGTCAATATGCGGCAGCAGATGATTAGACATATGCTTTTGGTACCAGATTTTTTTGCCATTTGGAACGGATCCGCTAAGCCGGTCCACCACATTACGCCAATCGTGGTCGTAAGTCGAGATGATCTCCTCTCGCATAGGATGATCCTTCCCTGTTTCATGCAAATAGTGACTGTATAAAGGCTCGTCGGTTACAAACGCATCGCCCCGAGCTTCAAATGAGCGCATCAAAGCGGTTGAAATATTTCGAGGTCCCGACCACATCGCTATTCTGATCGGGCTATTCATACTTATTCGGGACATTCTCGTTTAATAAGATCGGCATAAAGCTGTTGTAAACGCTCCGTCATCGGTCCACGCTTGCCGTCGCCATATATATTGCCATCCACTTCACTAACGGGAATCAGACCTCCAAAAGTGCCTGTAACGAAGGACTCAGCCGCAGAATAAACATCAGACAGCAAAAAATCTTTCTCATACACAGGTATTTCGTTTTCACGGCATAGATTAATAATATTACCTCGCGTAATACCATTGAGACAATACATACCTGTTGAAGTCCAAACTTCATCGTCTTTTACAATGAAAAAATTGGTGGAATTGCACGTTGAGACATTTCCGTCGAGGTCCAGCATCAAAGCCTCATCATACCCCGCTTTATCCGCTTCGATACACGCTGCGATACAATTATGCTTCGACAAAGTATTGAGCTTCGGATCCTGAATATCCGGATGAGACCTCAGCACTTTTACAGTGAAAAGCCTTAAAGCAGTTGTAAGTATGTCCTTGTGAGGTGTCTTATATTCGGGTATGATCACGATAGTCGGGCCGCCTACATTTGCCGATGGATGTTGATAGGGCGTACGTTTCAGACCTCGGGAAACTATTAACCTTATATGAACGCCGGAATTCATGGAATTTGCCTCGATAGTACTCATTACAGCAGCTTCTAATTCTTCTTTCGGCATTCCGATATTTATATCTAATGCTTCAGCGCCGTCATAGAGCCTCTCGAAATGCGCTTCCCCGAACGCTAACTTCCCGTTATGGAGCCTGATCCCCTCCCAAACGCCGTCTCCGAGCAGAAACCCGCTGTCGAAAACGGATATTTTCGCTTCATCGCGTGGGACCATCTCACCGTTAATGTAGATAAGTATATTTTTATTCCGTTCATCCTCTATGTAATCATGCGTACTCAAGAGTAATACCTCTCCTATTCAAATGGAAAATTAGCTGCTAAATATATGAAAGTTCAAAAGAAATAGTTATTTCCGTAATCCCGACTTTGAAAAACGGGATTCAGGAATTTTCTCATCAAACTTAATTTTTTCTATTACCCATTCGGTGCCACGGCTGCTTGATTTCAACTCGTCTTTGAAAACCCACACTTTCGGATACCACCTGCTGCCGATTTTCATAACTTCCGATATCTTAAGTGACTTGATAAGCTTACCGCTTCTCGCAAAAAGTTCTTCCCTCAGCGGGATCATCCGCTTTTTATCGATCCAAATTTTTCTCGTATTATAGGCGAGACCCTCTCGTCTTGCGCTTAAGAGGATAACCCAACAATCAACACTATCAATGATTGCGCTGCCTTCCAATGCCGCTTCGTAATCGTCGAATAATTTCGGATCTTCCATCATATCTTCGTACGACAGATCCGAACCCATAACCGATTGCCTGAGCATATGGCGGGATATCTGAATTATCCGGTCTGTTTGAGGGGAATAGGTCCAGAGATTATCTTTTAATTTAAGCATTTTCGTTCCTTTTTCACGGGCGGGTGATAGATATTCTGTAAATGCTTTATCCTGTCCTATCATCCACGACCTTGACGATATTACACGACTTGTCCTTCTTCCGTGA
>CBDUTM010000414.1:0-2159 GCA_965369985.1 uncultured bacterium
GGCTGTAGGAGCCACGTCATTTGTTCTTACTTCCACAGGAGCAAACGAAGGTGTGATAATCGTCGCGACCATTACGCAAAATGGAGTTTCGGGTACACCGTCAATAACACTGCCGTAAGAGTTGAGTCGTAGAATTATTGATTTAATTCAACATATAATTGCGGGTAGTACCATGATAATTACAGCTACCCGCAACTATTAAAAGAGTTAATGGTTGTTAAGGCGCTATGTGAATGTAGATATGTGCCTAAAGTGGTTTTTCAATGAAGAAAAAAGAACAAACCCTCAGAACTTCAGCCCATGGTCGGGCAATTAATATCGCGGATAAAGGAGACAATTAGCAGATGGCTTTACGTATTGGAGATGTTCTGGTACAGAAGGGCATCATTACGGAGGAGCTTCTTCAGCAAGCGTTAGAAATTCAATCTAATGAACCTCAAAATGATCGAAGAAGGGTCGGGGAAGTTCTTTACGAAGATCTGGGAGTGGACAGGCATCAAGTTCTCAGCACTCTTACCTCTCTATATGCCATAAAAGAAATAGAAGTTGACACCGATGAGTTCCCGGAGGAACAGTTCGAGTTTATTAAGGGATTTTTAGAGGAAATGAGTGATGATAACAGAACCTCTATGATTCGCGCGAAGATGCTGCCGTTAAAATTTGAGCGTAGCAACGGAGAAGGAATTTTAACACTTATCGCCGCAGATCCTACTGATCCGATTTTACAGGGAATAGTAGAGCAATTAAATTATCGCAATTATGAAATCGCTTACACTAAGAAAGAATCCGTAGAAGAATTAATAAGCCAAATACTTTCAGGATTGAACGACTTTCTCGGTATCATTGATGAGATCGACTATGATGAGGAAGAGCATGGAGAAGACGAGGAAGTTGATGAATCTGCATTAGATGCCGAAATCAATCAAAGCGCGCTAACGGCATTAGTAGAAGGCGTTCTTGTCGAGGCAGTGAGGCAGGATGTAAGTGATATTCACATAATCCCGAGTTCTTCGACGACAACTGATTTCTTGTTTAGACTTGACGGTAAACTTTCGGTCTGGCATACACAAAAAGGGGTCAAACCCGAAGCGATCATCGCTGTGTTTAAAGATAAAACGAGAAATGTTGACCGATTTGAACGAGATATGGCGCAAGACGGATTTATTCAGCGCAGTGTGGATGATTATCTGATTCGATATCGCGTATCACTTATTCCCATCGTCGGCCAGGAATTCGACAGGAAGTTTGAAAGTGTGGTCATCAGAATACTTGATGACAGAAAGGTAGTTACTGATTTATCAAAACTTGGCCTCCAACCCAAAGCAAGCGAAGATTTCTATAAGGCGATAGCCAAACCATCCGGAATTATCATTGTTACAGGACCTACAGGTAGCGGAAAAAGCACAACCCTGATAGCCGCACTGTATGCGGTAATTACACCTGAAGTGTGCGTTTTAACGGTAGAAGAGCCTGTTGAATATCTTATCAAGGGTGCGCGTCAGCTTAAAATCAGCGACAAAATGAACTTTGATCTAGCCATGCGCGCTATATTGAGACATGATCCTGATATCGTTCTCGTCGGTGAGATAAGGGATAAGAAAACGGCTGAAATCGCAATTAAATTAGCGAATACGGGACATTTAACCTTTTCAACACTTCATACCAATGATGCACCGAGTGCGGTTTCCCGGCTATTTAAGATGGGAATAGAACCATTTCTTATCGCATATTCCGTAAATATAATTATGGCACAACGTCTTGTGAGAAGGTTATGTACCGAATGTAAAATTCCTATGGATTCAGACCAAAAGGTTTTCGCTAAAGAATTAGGCTTTACTGATGAAGAGCTGGAGACTGAGAAGAATTTATTTCAACCGGTGGGCTGCAATAAATGCCGAAACGGGTATAAAGGCAGAACCGCCATTATGGAAGGGCTGTATTTTACTTCAGATCTTCGGGAAATAATTGTTGAGTCAGGTACGGAAATAAACGAAAAAGCAATAATGGAACAGGGTGTTAAAGACGGAATGCTGACGCTTAGATTTTCAGGGATAAATCGAATTAAGGAAGGAATAACATCCGTTGACGAAATTGCAGCGATCACCGTGGATGATTAATAAAATTAAATGGGTAGAGCAGAACTATTATTGGTACTTGCA
>CBDUTM010000415.1:0-2158 GCA_965369985.1 uncultured bacterium
AACAGCGAAAGTATATTCAATCATAAATGGCCGGTTTGGGACGAAAACCTGACAAAAGCCGACAAAGCATCAATTGCAGTCCAGGTATTAGGCAAATTGAGAGGTTCATTTGATATCGATAGGGACTCAACCGATGATATTTTGGTGGAAAACGCGCTGAATATTGATAATGTGAAGAAATATGTAGAAGGGAAAGAGATAATAAAGAAAATCGTTATCAGGAACAAATTGGTAAACTTTGTAGTCAGGTAATAGAGCAGGCTTATTATTAGTTCTTGTTAGTATACATAATATATGTTATGCGACGGTATGAGTGCTAATCATATCCCAGCAGGCATCTCCTCTCTATACACTATGTAGAGAACCGTTTGTCCTTAAACCCATATTTATTGCTTTCTTCCCTTACCTCTAAATTAGCAGAATATGAATGTTCATAGATAGAAGCTATCCTGTTCAATTCATAAGGATCGATAAGTCCCTGCGATATCGATAATTCCATAAAGGCTTTTGCCGTCATAGAAAACCTGACCAGCATATCAACGGCACCATTTAAATCCCGCATGCTTTCATGTATCACATTAAGCTGTTGTTCTATTTCGCTAAGTTTTTGGTTTAATACCTCAATTCCCTCTTTCGGACCGTTTTTCTCTGACATATTATTTCTCGCTTTCTGAAGTTTCTAATTTCGTTATTTGATCGGGTTCGCCAAGAGCAACAAGGACATCTCCCTTCGAAATCACCACATCTGAACCGGGATTTAACGTTAAGACACCGTCAACTCTCTTTATTCCGGCAATGAGTACATTATAATTGTTGCGAATATTGGATGTGGCTATCGTTTTTCCTATTAGCGAGGAGTTATCACTTATAATTATTTCATCAATTTCTAGACCTATGCCTTCGCTGCCGGTGGTTAGCTCTATGAGCTCTACGGCTGACGGTTTAAGTAATACTTGAGCCATGGCATGTCCGCCCGCATCATAGGGATTGATGACCTTATTTGCGCCTGACCTGAGAAGGTTTGCGGTTCCTCTATCCGTTTCAGAGCGAGCGACGATGAATAATTCCTCATTCAAGGAACGTGCGGTCAAAGTGCAGTAAACATTATCGGAATCCGAATCAACGACGGTAAGGAGTCCTTTAGCGCGTTTTAATCCCGCAGATGATAGAACTCCTTCCTCCGTTACATCACCGTGAATAGAAGATACACCCTGCTCGGTAAGTTGCTGTACCACATCTGGGTCCCTTTCAATGACAACGTATTTTTCTTTTTTCTTGTTGAGCTCTCCGCAAATTATTTTACCCATCCTTCCATATCCGGCAATGATATAATGGTCCTTAAGTTTACTGATCGATTTTTCCATCTTTCTCCTAAAGAAATATTTTGATTCCAATAACCTGTTGGTTATGTAATTCAGCGCGATTGCTAAAGTACCAATACTAAAAATAATCAAGAAAACTACATGCCACCTACCCATTTCTGATAATGGATGAACTTCTTTGAATCCGACAGTGCTGATAGTTAAAATGGTCATATAGACTGAATCTGTAAATGACCAGTTTTCGATATTCATAAATCCGATCACACCAAAAAGAAAAACAAATAATAAAAGAGATAAAGCTTTGCCGAGTTTTGAAAAGGAGTTCATCAGGCTGATTCGTTGGGTAGTTCTGAATCTTCGAATGAGATAGATCTGTTTCTTCCGCTGTTTTTGGCGCTATACAGCGCCCTGTCGGCATTGTAAATAAGCGAATTCACGGTTGCTTCATTTTCTCCTTTAAATGAGGAGAGTCCTATACTGATGGTGATGGCTAAATGTTTATCGTTAAATTCGAATGCTGCTTCTTCAATATCTTTTCTGAGTCGTTCGCATGCCATATAGGACGATTTCGGTTCGCTGTTTATGAGAAGCCAAATGAACTCCTCTCCCCCATATCTCGCCACGACATCATGAGCCCTTTTTCCGTGATCCATGATGGCCGCCACCTGCTTGAGAACGTAGTCACCTGTTTGGTGACCATATGTATCATTAAAATCCTTAAAAAAATCTATATCTATCATAGCACAGCTCATTGGCAGTTCATGTCTCTTGGTCCTTGAGAGCTCCCGTTTAAATAATTCCTCAAGATAGCGTCTGTTGGGAAGCATTGTGAGGTC
>CBDUTM010000416.1:0-2130 GCA_965369985.1 uncultured bacterium
GTTATGAGCCGTTTAAGTTGACTACGGCTCAAATCACCTATCTGCCTTGAGAGAAACACATCTATCCGCTCAGGTTTTTTATTCTCAGGTACGGCAATTGTGAGCTGGTTGCTCAATCCGCTGTCTCTATTTTTGGTTCTTCTTCCTCCTCATTCATCATCCATGATGCGATTAAGAACCAGACAAGTCCCACTGAAACAGCAGAATCCGCAATATTGAAGACAGGCCACCTGTAACTTGAAATTCCCACATCAATGAAATCAACTACCTTGCTGAACAGAACTCTGTCGATCAAATTCCCGATCGCCCCACCCAATATAAGAGCGAGTGGAAGGTAAACATTAATACCTTCGTCTTTGTATTTATACAGGTAATAGAGCACTAAAACAGTTGCGATGAATGATAATCCGGTGAATATGGCAAGGTTCGACACTTTTATGCTGAACGCCAATCCTTTATTTTCTACAAAAGTAAAACGAAGAGTATTGCCGAGAATATCGAAAGATTCGCCTAAAACCATACTGTTTCTAACGATCTGTTTCGTTATTTGATCGAATATTACTACCAAGCCGGCTACCGAAAGTGATTTCAGCACGGATATTTCCCTGAACTTTTAAAAGCCGTTTTCTTTGGCCTCAGTCTTGCACGGAACACACATAGTTGCGTGAGGAACTGCCTCTAACCGTTTTTTCGGAATGGCTTCTCCACACACTTTGCATAACCCATATTCCCCGCGTTCGAGCCTTTCAAGCGCCTCATTAAGATATCCGAGGTACTTGTTTTCTCTGGCTAAAAATAAATACGCCTTTTCTCTTTCCTCAGAATCAGTTCCCAAATCAGCCATATGGAATGAATAATTTGATGCATCTCCGGAAGAACGGCGAGAAGATTTTTCTACCGCCGTTTCTTTCAGATTCCCTAATTCTTCTAAGAGGATCTCTCTCTTCTCAAGTATTATTTTTTTAAATCGTGTTTTGTCTTTTTTATTCATGTTCAACAGCCGTCTAAGAACCGGAGATCCTCTCAATTCCTACAGTCAACTTTTCTTCTCCGATAACCAGATCCCGACTAATTTCTCCATTTTCAAATTCATATCCTATATTTCCTGCAAGCACTTCATCTGCAACATATTGTTCATTTTCTTTGACCGCTTCCAACATCTCGCCACGAATAGAAAGATACAATATTATTCTGTCAGATACATCAAATTCCGCCTCTTTTCTCAAATTATTTATTTCATGAACAAGGTCTCTAACCATGCCCTGTCGAATTAAATCCTTTGTCAATGTAGTATCCAGGACGGCAACCATCCCGCTGTTATCCGCTACTACCATTCCTTCAGCGACTTCATGCTCAAAACTTACCATCTCTTTTGTCACAGTGAATTCTTTTTTGTTGGCTTTGACGATCTGACTGCCATTTTCGTTAAGAGTTGTACTCAGTTCAGCCGGATTCAGTTCCTTAATTGCATCTGCTATTGCCTGCGCATCTTTCCCGAAATCAGGTCCAAGGAGTTTATAATTCGGCAGAGCGGACAGCGTGGAAATTTCGCTGATATCTTCAAGCACACTTAATTTTTTGATATTCAGCTCTTCTAAAATTTCATCCGACAGATTCACAAGAATCTTCCTCTCATCTTCAGATTCTGAGTAAAAATGTACTTCATTTAACGGTTGCCTGACTTTTATTTGTGATTTATTTCGTGCCGCTCTTCCCGCTTCTACTGCCTTGATAACGATATCAACTGCCCGAATAAGATCTTTTTCGATAAGATCTTCATCCGCTTCGGGCCAGTCGGATAGATGAACAGATTCGGGAGCACCCTCAATATTATCCCTGACCAAATTAGAATATATTTTTTCAGTTAGAAAGGGAAGGATCGGCGCGAGAATCTTAATCAACATGACCAGCGCCTCGTAAAGGGTATCGTACGCCTGAAGCTTATCTTCGTCATTCGAACTTTTCCAAAATCTCCTCCGCGAACGCCGAACATACCAATTTGAGAGCTCTTCGAGATACTTCTCAACCCTTCTCATAACACCCACGGTCTGATAACCATCAAGCTCTTTAGTAGCTTCTTTCACTAACAAATTAGTTTTTGCGATCAGCCACCGGTCGAGTTCACTCCTG
>CBDUTM010000417.1:0-2128 GCA_965369985.1 uncultured bacterium
CCCGACAGCGATCACACTGAATCCCATAACTCGGGCGGACTGTTCGCTCAGACCTGCCGACTTATAACTTAGAATAATGAATACAGGCAGCCATGTCCACATCGCATAAAGCTCCCACATATGCCCGAGATACCCGAAGTTCGCGAGGCGGGTAGGTTGGTGGGACAGAGCGCGGCCGACGAATTGCCAATCAAATGGAGCGGACTCTCTTAGATGAGGTCCTGCCTTGAGAACAAATCCGGCAAGAGCGGCGCCGATCAGGGCAAGCCCGGAAGAAAAATAAAGTACGCTCCGCCATGCAGGGATACCACCTTCTCCCAGAAAGGGGAATGCGCTCAGCAGGTGGGGGAGAGCTGAGCCGATGGATAACGCTCCAACAAGAATTCCGATTCCGAAGCCAAGGTCTCTTTGGCACCAGGTAGCCATGAGTTTCATTCCCGGCGGATAGACCCCCGCTATTGCGAATCCGGTTAGAAACCGGAGTAATATCGCAGATTCCGGTCCCGGGTTTAAAGCGGGTATAGCGGCGTTGAACAGCGCTGCTAATATGGTGCTGACAGTGAACAACCGCCTGACGGAATAGCGGTCTGCGAGATTAAGCACAGCGCTAAGCAATGCTCCGATAACAAAACCGATCTGAACGCTGAGAGTCATCCACGCTTTTTGTGATTCGCTTAAGCCCCATTCAGCGGAAAGCTGAGGAACCACCGCTGATGCCGAAAACCAGAGACCCATCGCCAAAAAGGCTGAAAATGAAAGAACTGTGATATGGAACCATTTCCCTTTGTGCCCGGCTATGTTCGGATCTTCTGACACTCTTACTCCGGTTTAAGAATACGAATGAGCAAAAATAGTGATGAGAGGGGAACCAACCAAACTAATAATCGATAAAATTATGCTTTCTGATAAACCCTGACATTTTAATCTTGATCGTCATTCCGAGCGTCTGCCCGACTGATGTCAGGCGGGAAGCGAAGGAATCTCATAATTATACTCTCTTCAGTATATTAGATTTCTTCGTCGCTATGCTCCTCTGAATGACAGAAAAAACTATGCTTTCTGATAAACCCTGACATTCCAGATGAATGTATGATTTTCGATCTTCAGCCGGAAACCCGCTTTTTCTATTCTGTCCAATATCGGCTGTTCGGGATGGTAGAACGGGTGGAAATCCCATCGCAGAAGTTTTGAAATGAAAGTGATAAATCCGAAACCGATCCGCGCTATCGAGTTGTTGCGCGGCATAACGAATCCATAAATATTCTTTGTCTTAGCTAACGTTTTTTCTAACAGACCGTCGGCGTTTTCATAACAACATACGACCTTGTCGTGCATCGTTATATCAACTTCAGGGATCTCGCCGTTCATCTCAACGATATCGCCGAGTATATATTCAACTCTGTCAGTCATTCCTTCTTCACTGTTGAAAGTCCTTGCGGCGTTCAGCATTTCTTCCGAAAGCTCAGTTGCATATACCTTTGCGGCACCGCTCCGAAGCAAAGCACGATGCGCTCCGCCGACTCCGCCACCCACGTCTAAAATGGTAGCGTCTTTGATTCCCAGCTCCTCGATGCCCTCAACTAACATACGGGATATTTTTTCTAATCCTTTCTTCCGATACTTTTTGATAAAGTTCTTTGATTCTTTGTCGAAAAATTTCGCGGCAGGATTCTCAGAGCAGCAGTTCATATTTTATCTCCATATTGGGGATCATAAATGTTACGATGAATCCCCAATATAGGGAGATTTTCATGAAAGTCAACGTGACTTCAATGATATATCTATGCGGCTATTTCAACAACACCATTTTTTTAGTCGCAACAAAATTTCCTGACGTCAAACGATAGATATAGATTCCTGATGCCATCTTTGAAGCATCCCAGGTCACATTATGAAATCCTGCGCTCATTTCACCGTCGATCAGTTTTGCGACTTCCCTTCCTTGAAGATCGTAAATTGTCAGTCTTGTTAAACCGGCTTCGGGAAGGGAGAACTCTATCCTCGTCACAGGATTGAAGGGGTTCGGATAATTTTGTTTAAGCGTAAATCCAGTAGGAATGTTATATTCCTGTTTATCAATGCCAATCAAGGTACCCCAGTTCTCTCCTCCATCTGTAGTGCGCAGTAT
>CBDUTM010000418.1:0-2124 GCA_965369985.1 uncultured bacterium
TCTAATGAATATGAATGGCAATGGTGATAAAAATATAATTATTCCTCCTGATACTTACGATTATCTCAGTCAAAATAATTGGCCCGGAAATGTAAGAGAGCTCATCAATTCATTGAACAGAGCGATAGTTAGTACAAACGACGGCGTACTATATCCGGAGTCATTTTCGCTGAGCGAGAATATTGAAAGTGAAATCCAAATTGATATGTCATTAGAAAAAGAAATTAAAACTATGACAATTCCAACATTGAAAAAGGTAGAGATGGATGCGATATTGAATGCACTGAGAATCACCGATGGGAATATCAGACAAGCATCAAAAGCACTTGGAATAACAAGAGCAACCATGTATAACAAGCTAAAACGGTATAACATTAGGGTTAGAAGAGAAATAAGAGTTGTCAACTCTCAGGAGGCCTAATGCCGGAATTCAGCTATAAAGCAAAGAATATGGCCGGTGAAATTTTCAGTGGAACTCTGAACGTTGGTTCAATGCAAGAAGTTAACGATTATCTTGATGTTCAGGAATATTTTCCATTAGAGATCAAGGAAAGTAAGGAAACCAGCCAAGGTCCATCATTTATGGATCGATTCCAAACGATCAGCGTTGCAGAAATAGCCAATTTTACCCGCCAAATAGCTACGCTTATCGGAGCGGGAGTACCGATCGTATCTGCATTGGATGCGTTACAAGACCAGGAGGAAAATGAACGGTTTAAAAGTATATTAAAAACATTAATAGAGGATGTAAGCGCCGGATCCAGTTTTTCTGACGCTTTGATGAAACATCGCACAACTTTTTCGAATTTATATGTGAACATGGTGCGAGCAGGTGAGAGCGCCGGTGTGCTTGAGGATGTGCTCAAGCGATTGAGTGAGTTTATGGAACATGACGAATCTGTCAAAAAAAGTATTAAAAGCGCTATGCGTTATCCGATAATCGTAATGATTGCGCTGACAATGGCATTCTTTTTCGCCGTTACGTTCATCATTCCGAAATTTACCGTTATGTTTGACCGGTCAGGAGTTGAACTTCCATTCATCACGCGGATGCTGCTGGCCCTCAACTTAATTATTACTGATTACTGGTATCTGGCAGCGGGCGGATTAGCGCTCACTATTTTTCTTGTTAAACGAGTTCTCGGCACCAAGCAAGGGAGATTGGCATGGGATGGATTTAAGCTCAAACTCCCCATATTCGGGACACTTTTTCTGAAGAATGCGATTTCTCGATTCACACATATGCTTGAAACGCTAAATTCCAGTGGTATTCATATAATAGAAGCGTTGCAGATATGCTCGGAGACTACAGGAAATGCAGCTATTAGTCGCGAGATAGATCAAACGAGAGCCGAAGTGGAAGTAGGCGCGAGTTTGGCGGATGCTCTTGATAAAGGAACTATCTTTCCTCCTATGACTATCAGGATGATACGGACAGGGCAAGATGCCGGATCTCTTGATGAAATGTTGCAAAGTATATTCGTTCAATATGATGAAGAGGTTGATTACCTGACAAAAAGGCTTTCTTCTCTTGTTGAGCCGCTGATGACAGTGGTTATCGGAGTATTCATCCTGATCATAGCACTTGGAATTTTCTTACCGATGTGGGGAATGTACGAGGCAGTGAAATAAAGAACGTTCAACCAAATTCATTCGCACGAACTCTTAATATTTTTTCAATATTAGTGCTTGTATTTAATCTCCAATCCTGTGATGGGAGAGATATAACTGATGGCGGAAACGGCGGCGGAATTACCACTCAATTCAATTTAAGTGTAACATCCGATGAGCTGGAAGTGACCTTAAATTGGGATAGGATCAGTGATGATAATCTTGATTTCTATAACCTTTATCGTTCGGAGAATGAAGGCGAATTCATATTGTACGACACTCTGAATATCTCTTTGATCTCATTCATCGACACAGAAGTGGCTGCAGACATCATCTATGAATATAAGATAACTGCTCTATTTGACGGTGAACGGGAATCCGACCCGTCAGAAATTGTTAGAATTATTCCGGGATTTACAACACTCTGGGTGTTGGATTTTCAGGGCAATGTTTTAAGAGAATTGACTCATGATGGCGCACACTTCACCGGATTATCATTCGACAACTTAACAC
>CBDUTM010000419.1:0-2122 GCA_965369985.1 uncultured bacterium
CCCAACCCTCCTGGCAACCCGTCGGCCCGGGGAATTTGATTTTAGAGAAGATAAAATAAATGAGCATATCAAAACGAGATTTCTATTGGGAATTATCATACTTTTATTATCTGTAAGGATCAATATTCAATTCCAACTGACAGATAAAATCTCCTGTCCCGGAGAGCTAATCCCTGAATTACCAGATCGTCGGTAAGTAAATTTATACCACTAAGATTAATATTCATATTGAAATTATTCCAGATGAAGGTTTTACTTAAATGTAAATCAATATTTGAAAATGAAGGAAGAATTATCTCATCTAATTCATCATCATCGTTTTTAATCCAACCAACCTGGTCACCCTCTCTAAATACGGTTAGATATGATGAATAACCTGCATGATTATACGTGATCGCAGCCGACAGTTTCGAATCATATTTAAATGGGAATGCAGATTTCTCGGATATGAAATATTTGGAAAAGCCTATATTCAAATCCAGTTTCTTCTTATATAACTTTGCGCCGAAATTAGTCTCCACTCCTGATATCTTCACACTTCGTACATTGTCAAATATTGGTACGGGAACACCGATCGGAAATGTCACGCGAATTTTGTTATCATATATATTCCTGAATATATTACTCTTGATCTCCCAGGTATCAATGATCTCATGCTCAGGCATACTTCCGAATATCTCAATACCTATCTCATTACTTGAGACCTTTTCGGGATTAAAATTGATAGATTCTCCTTTACTGTTCCTAAGATATACAGAACTTATTTTCTGACTCAGTGACGGAAATTTAAAATTTGTTCCAAAATTCAAATACGTGTTATAGTTGATATTATCTTTACCACCTGCAATATTGAATGAAAACTTAAACGAGTTCTCTTCCTGGAAATCACCGTCAATTTCGTTATCTACTTTTAATAAGACATCACTGGACAACGATTGATCTTGTGTGTCCTTCAAATATTCGCGCCGAAAGCTTATGTCAAAATCTGTTACATCAACATAATCAGATGTGCTCTTCTGATGAAACTTTGTTATCGACACGAATCCATGTCTTGTGCGGTTGAGTAACTTACGTTCTATAGATATTGAATTGATAAAATCGCTTCCGCGAATATCTGAAAAATCAAGCTCTGCGGTATCTATTTGATAAATAAATCTTTGCTCCACCATTCCTATTTCGATCGGTTTATCAACACTGAAATTAAAGGACTGTTCGGAAAGATCCCTCGTAAGTGAACCAAAAACGCTGGTGACTTTGTGAGATTGCTCGAAAGATCTTTTTGAAACCTTAAATTCTATATCCTGAATTGCAGGGAAGTACGCAACGAATCGGGACGAAAAAATATCTTCTTCAATTGCCAATGATTCTACGTCGCGTTCATTTACATAATTCTTCGTTGTAGTGAGCATCGTACCATATAAGGAATTCGTATCGCTGTTATCGGTTAATTGATACCTAACGTTTCCTGTGAAATGCTCGGAGTTATTCCTGATCTGAAATTTCGGTTGCCCCTGGGTAGCAAAGAACCGAACTGAAGCTCCCTCTCTTGTGCTCACAAACCCGGTGAGGTTCCCGATAGTTCCATTCAGGTTCAAAGTCCATTGACCGCTGTCGTAGGCGCCTATTTTTTGTCGAAATCTGATATGATATTTCTCATTAAGTTTCGGTACAATATTAATTACTCCCGAAAATGCCGCCGAACCATAGATTATTGTGTTGCTTCCGCGAATTACTTCTACTTTTTCTATATCCTGCAAATCGATAAGAGAGACGTCTGCTATGTTATTATATGTGCTGTTCAATTTTATACCGTTGTACATCACTATAGTCTCGTCAGAATTGCCTCCCCTCATCGAGATATTTTTCTGACCGTTCAATTCATCTTCTACCTGAATACCCTGTTCATTTCTCAGCAGTTCACCCGCATCATCGAAGCTTAGATGTTTAAATTTCTCAGCTTTGAATACGGTTATGGATTGAGGCAGATCTTTTCCGATCTCGGAATATACCGGCTTCTCGATCACTTCAAGCTCAGAAAGCGGTATAACTCTTGGAGTGAGGAAAATATCAAAATGTGCCTGAATTCTTTCCGGAGTGAACACGAGGGAATCGAATGCAATAT
>CBDUTM010000420.1:0-2117 GCA_965369985.1 uncultured bacterium
ATTTTTGTATTTCTCAACCAAGCGAGCGGGTATCAATTGCAAATATCCAGCAAGGACGATAAAATTAATATTTTTTTCATCAAGTGTATCGATGAGTGTATCGACATATGTTTTTTCATCCGTAAAATCTTTTTTATTTAATACTATGTATGGAGTATTGTAAGCAGTTGCTTTTTTTATCACTCCGGCTTTCGCTTTATTGGTAACAACTAATCCAATTTCCGCCGATAGCTTTTCTTGCCTTTGAGCTCTCATTATCGCCTCAGCATTCGAACCGCTTCCTGATGCGAAGATCGCTATTCTCATTTGTGCTGACCAAACTCTAAAAATGTTGCTTGCCCGAACTCAACACAGACTAAAAATATAGTAACCCCGACATTTAAATACAAACTCATACTGCTGCATACCCCTTTATTTAGGACAGTATTCCCTGATTGTATCAAGTATTTCCTGAAGCGCTTTTTCATCCTTCAATATATTTATATTATCCGACTCAATTACGTATACGTTAGTTTCACCTTGAGCTTTTTTTATCCAATGATCGTATGCGATATTCAGCATATGAAGATATTCGGGTTTGATGCTCTTTTCGAAATCTCTTCCCCGGCTTTTAATCCGTGAAAGCAAAGTATCGGTAGTAGCTTTCAAATAAATGATCAGATCGGGCTTTTTCAGATAGGATGTAATGATTGAAAACAGTTCACAATAATTTTCATAATCTCTATCGGACATATTTCCCATTTCATGAAGGTTACGAGCAAATATTTCAACATCTTCATATATGGTTCTGTCCTGAACGCATGAACGACCTAATTCCTCCATCTCCTTGTGAGTTCTGAATCTATTGGATAGAAAAAAGACCTGAAGATTAAATGACCAACGGTGCATATCGCCATAAAAATCTGAAAGGTAAGGATTGTCGATCACAGTTTCGTAATACGGTTTCCAGTTAAAACGTTCAGCGATCAATGTGGTAAGAGTGGTTTTTCCGGCGCCGATGTTCCCGGCAATACCAACAAAGTCCGTTTTGTTATTTTTCTTCGGACCCGGCATTTAAATTATGAGACGATCTCCATTCGGCTGTGGTCAGCCATTATGAATCTGTTGGTAAATGGTCTTTCGGTTCGTCTTACGATTTCCACCTCTTCGCCGATAATGCTCCCATCCATACGCTGTTCCATACCGCGTATAAGACATTTGCGAAGAATTATGCTGAACTCGACCGCGCTGTCATAAATTGTTGTGTTGTCATGAATTGAGGTGTACGGCCCAACAAACGAATTCTCAATGGTACACCCTTCGCCTATTATCACAGGCCCGCGAATACGACTATTTTTGATTACAGTATTTTTCCCCACTGATACATTTCCTACAAGCTCAGAATCTGAACTTACCTCACCATAGTTGTGAACGCTGTGGATCTTTTCTAATACAAGACGGTTAGCCTCAAGAAGATCTTCCGGCTTGCCCGTATCTTTCCACCATCCGGTTATCTCGGAGTAGCTGAATTTCAATCCTTTATCGAGCATATATTGATGAGCATCGGATATTTCAAACTCTCCCCTGTCCGAAGGTTTAATGTTATTCACAGCTTCGAAAATAGATGAATCGTACAGGTAAATACCGGTAACTGCAAAATCACTTTTTGGCTTTTCCGGCTTCTCAACAACACCGATTATTTTATTGCCTTTTAGCTCAGGCACTCCAAAACGTTGAGGATCATTAACTTTCGATAAAACAAGATGACAATTTGATTTTGATTTTTCAAATTCATCTATAAATACTTTTAGACCGCCAACTAATATATTATCACCCAGATAAAAAATAAATGGACTGTCACCTATGAAATCCTGTGACACTTTAACAACATGCGCCAGTCCCTTCGGCTCATCCTGAGGAATATAAGTAAGGTTAAGCCCCCATTTATCTCCGCTCCCAAGAGCCTCTATCATGTCCAAACCCTCACCCTTCGTAATGACGCCGACTTCCGTGATTCCGGATTCTGACAGATATTCAAGCGCGTAATGAATTATCGGTTTGTTCGCAATTGGAATCAGATGTTTATTTTTTGTGTGGGTTAAGGGTCTGAGCCGGGTTCCGTGCCCACCTGTAGTCAA
>CBDUTM010000421.1:0-2114 GCA_965369985.1 uncultured bacterium
AATAACATTTCTTTTTGCGCTGATGTTTATCAGATGTTCTGATAATCCTACAAGCGCTCCGATAGATTATAATCGTTTAGAGTCTGTTAGTATCACTGAAAAAATAGTTTTAAGCTCATCTGATTTTATAATCGCCGATTCGGTCAAAGAAAACATTTTCAGCGTAGATTTCGGAAAAACGAAAACTTTTCTTGAAGGAAACACATCAGATATTTCGATTACATACATTACATCAAACGGATGTGACCAAGAGTTGTTCATCTTTAATTATAAAAAGTCGAAGTGGAGACAATTGGGCTTTTCACCAGATGTAGGTGTTTGTACGGATGCAATAACTACACAAAGTCATCTACTATCCACGAATAATTTTTTCGCCAAAAATTTTATAAATTCCGAGGGTAAAGTCCTTATTAGATATGATCAAGGACGTTATCAAATAGGCGGAATAATTTTAAAATTATCTTCGGATTATTTAGAATCATCAGCTCCGTTAAATAGACTTGGTAAATCTACATCGAAATTGGATTTTGATGAGAACTCAATCTGGTATTTTACTTATAGAGACCAAATATTCCGCAAGAAATCTTTGGACGGAAGAATTTTAAATAGTATAAATGCGCATTCCGAAAGAGTATCCGCATTCACCGTCGATAAAGAAACGATATGGTTTATAGAGCAAGAAGGAAAAGTTATTGGATTAGATAGTGATACCGGAGATGAGAATTGCCGATTTCAATCTACCGCTTTATTTCCACAGGGTTTGACAACCGATAATAAAGATCTATGGATCGCCATTAATACCTCCACGAAATCAAGGTTACATTCCTATGATTTGGTAAAATCTTGTGAAACCGGCGTTGGTGTATTGTTAAAAGATATTGAATTTTCCGATACCTATATTCTTGATTTAGATTGGGATGGCTCTAATTTATTGGTTCTTGATGACAATCTAAATATTGTTAATAGCGAAGGAATGTTACTTACTGCCTATTCCTTGGAAGTAAATATAACAAGACAAGTTATTTGGGACGGGGAAGCTGCTTTACTGATTCATCGTGGTCCATCCCAGCCATCAAATGAAAGTATAATTACACGATTCCTACTTAATTAATTATCTTATTTCATCCTCTACCAATATAAATACGCTGGACGACCCATGAAAAGATGCTTCTCTCCTCCAGATCCACTCTGCCCAATTCCAGAAACTGCTCATACTGCTAATGTGATTTCAACCCGTACGCGCTACAATAAAGTCACTCTTTGATGTTCGGTGATGAAAAATCGTAATTTTATTTAGTTGCTGTGGAACTTTGCCAATTCGATCATAGTTAAAGATATATGAATCACGGTCCAAATTATGAATTCAATTAAACTAACAATAACATTTCTCTTTGCGCTGATGTTTATCAGATGTTCTGGAAATCCTTTAATTCACAATCGTCTTGAGACTATGAGCGAAACCGATAAAATGTCATTGGATTCATCTGAAATTATACTCGCTGATTCGATCGGCAAAAATCTTTACAAGGTGAATTTGAGTAATTCACTTGCATTTATCGAAGGCGAAGTGTTCGACGTTTTAATCATGTACACAACGAGCACTACATGTGACAAGGATGTATTCATTTATAATAATAGGGCTTCGCATTGGGATCAATTGGGTTTCAGCCCGGGTGCGCGAGCTTGTGGAGCTGCCTTTACGATACAAAGACATCTTCTTTCTACACTTAGTTTATCTATCGATGATTTTCTTGATTCAGAAGGTAATGTTCTTGTGACATATAACAGTGCCTTATCTAGAATAAGTGGTAGGCTCTTCGGCGTTTCGCAGGATTATTTCTAACAACCCGTACGCGCTACTCTACAATATTGCCGTACCGTATTTTTATATATCAGCAGGATACAGTAATTAGATAATGTTACACATAATGTAAAAGGGCAGGTTTTGGACCTGCCCTTCTGCTAATTCCAGCCTAATTTTCACTCTCCAAGATGGTATTCATCAGTCCTTTTTCCTCTGAGAGTAATACACATACATGGAAGCCGCGGCTAAGTATACTATTCCCACAACGAGCACAGCGGTAACGGGGCTTAACGCCGATGCTGCTGCTTCT